>JACXUW010000161.1 GCA_014763705.1 Micrococcales bacterium
GCGTCGGCGAGCTCGCCCGGTCGGTCAGGCGGAGCGTCTGGCACATGACCTTCCGCCCCACGTGGTCCGAGGTGCGGATGGCGCGCCCGCTCGCGGAGGCCTTCCGCCGCCTCGAGGCAGGGACCCGGCAGAGCCTGTGGAACATGCAGAAGGACGTCCGGCCCTCGTTCAACCGCCGGATCCACGACCTCACCGAGTCCTCGCGCGCCCGGGGCGTCGACGAGCGGTTCGTCCACGAGCGGAGTGGGGTCCTGCGCAACCCCCTCCTCACGAGCTTCGAGCCGACCGCGCGCCTCGCCCCGGTGTCCACGCAGATGCTCGTCGTGGACGGCCGCTACCTGGTCGTCCCCGGCGCCGCGGGCCGGCACACCTCGACGGCGTTCGGCACGGCCGACCCCGAGCTGGTCCGGCTCGGCCGCGAGGCGTTCGAGGAGGTGTGGGCGGCCTCCGTGGGCTGGCAGGAGGCCGGGCTGCTGCCCCCGCTGCCCGATCGTCGGTTCCAGGTGGCCGTCCTGCTGCTGGACGGGTTCTCCGACCGCGAGATCGCCGAGCGGGTCGAGGTCAGCCCCCGCACGGTGTCCGTCGAGATCCGGGCCATCGTGGAGTGGCTCGGCGCGCGCAACCGCACACACGCCATCGCCATGCTCGTCGGGGCCGGCTGATGGGCGAGGCCGTCGACACCTTCCTGAGTCTCGCGCGGCGACTCATCGCGGCAGAGGACCCCGCGCTCACCCCCCTCGTCGACCACGCCTCCGTGCTCTCGGTCCTCGAGGACCTCGAGGCCCGGACGCGGCACGGCGTGTGGAACATGCAGCGCGACCCGCGACCGTCGACCCACCGGGTGGCGGCCCGTCTGGACGACCGCTCGCGGAGTCGGGGCATCGAGGAGCGCAGCCTCCACCCACCCCGTGCCGCGGACCAACCACTCGCCACGTCGCTGGAGCCCGCACTCCGGGTGGGTGCCGTCCCGCTGTCACTGCTCGTGGCCGACGAGAGGTGGTTGGTCTTCAGCCCTCCGGTGAGTCGCCCCGCCCCCGAGTACGCCTGGTACACGGAGGACCCGACGCTCGTGGCGGCGGCGTCGGCCGCGTTCCTCGAGTGCTGGGAGGCCTCCCTCCCCTGGCAGGAGGCCGGACTCCGACCGCCTCTCCCCGAACGACGCCTGCAGGTCGCGCTCCTGCTCCTCGACGGCCACTCGGACCGGGAGATCGCCGAGGAGCTCGGCGTCAGCACCCGCACGGTCTCCGCCGAGGTGCGCGCCATCGTCGACTGGCTCGGGGCGCGCAGCCGCAGCCACGCCGTCGCGATGCTCGTCGGGGCCGGCTGAGCCTCCCGTCGACGCTCGTCAGAACCCGAGGCGCTGCAGCTGCCTGGGGTCGCGCTGCCAGTCCTTGGCCACCTTGACGTGCAGGTCGAGGTGCACGCGCTGGCCGAGCAGGGCCTCGATGCCACGCCGCGCGTTCGTGCCGACCTCGCGCAGCCGCGAGCCGCCCCGCCCGATGACGATCGCCTTCTGGCTGTCGCGCTCGACGAAGACGTGGACGCGCACGTCGAGCAGCGGGTCGTCGTCCGGGCGGTCCTCGCGCGGCACCATCTCCTCGACGACGACGGCGAGGCTGTGCGGCAGCTCGTCGCGCACGCCCTCGAGTGCCGCCTCGCGGACCAGCTCGGCGACCATGACGGCCTCCGGCTCGTCGGTCAGCTGCCCGTCCGGGTACAGCGGCCCGGGCGACGGCGGCAGGTACCCCATGAGCACCCCCGCGACGACGTCGACCTGGTCCCCACGGGTCGCCGAGCAGGGCACGATGTCGTCCCAGTCGCCGAGCCGGTCGACGGCGATGAGGTGCTCCGCGAGCCGCTGCCGGTCGATGGCGTCCGACTTCGTCGCGATGGCGACGACGGGCACCTTCCGGCCCCGGCGCAGCTCCGCGAGCTCGTTGGCGATGAACTGGTCACCGGGACCGACCCGCTGGTCGGCCGGCAGGCAGAAGCCGATGACGTCGACCTCGAGCAGGGTCTCGCGGACGAGGTCGTTGAGCCGCTCCCCGAGCAGGGTGCGCGGCCGGTGCAGGCCCGGGGTGTCGACGAGGACGAGCTGGCCCGTGTCCGTCGTGACGATCCCGCGGATGGTGTGCCGCGTCGTCTGCGGCTTGCTCGAGGTGATCGCCACCTTCTGCCCGACGAGGGCGTTGGTCAGCGTCGACTTGCCGGCGTTCGGGCGGCCGACGAGGCTCGCGAACCCGGCGACGTACGGCTGGTCGGTCATCCGACACTCTCCTCGAGCTCTGCGTCGGCGGGGCGCTCGGGTGCGACCCGCTCGACGAGCACGGTGGCGACGCGGTGGCGGCGCCCGGACATCCGTTCCGCGGTGAGCCGCAGCCCGGCGACCTCGCAGGTGGACCCGAGGATGGGCACCATCCCGGTCGTCTTGCCGATGAGGCCGCCGACGGTGTCGACCTCGTCCTCCTCGAGGTCGACATCGAACAGCTCGGCGAGGTCGTCGACGTGCATCGTCGCCGCGACCCGCGTGCGACCGTCCGGCAGCTCCTCGACCTCGGGGGCCTCGCGGTCGTACTCGTCGGTGATCTCCCCGACGATCTCCTCGAGGATGTCCTCGATGGTGACGATCCCGGCCGTGCCGCCGTACTCGTCGACGACGACGGCGAGGTGGGTCTGCTCGAGCTGCAGCTCGCGCATCAGCGCGTCGACCGGCTTGCTGTCGGGCACGAACCGGGCGGGGCGCATCAGCTCGGTCACCGGGAGCCCGTCCGCGGTGGGGTCGGCGTTGATCCGGCGGACGACGTCCTTGAGGTAGAGGATGCCGACGACGTCGTCGACGTCGTCGCCGATGACGGGGATGCGCGAGAACCCGGAGCGGATGAACAGCTTCATCGCCTGCCGGCAGACGCGGTCGTCGTCGATCGCCACCATGTCGGTCCGCGGCACCATCACCTCGCGGGTCCAGGTGTCGGAGAGCTCGAAGACGGAGTGGATCATCTCGCGCTCGCCGGCCTCGATGAGCCGGTTCTCGCGCGCGACGTCGACGAGGTCGCGCAGCTCGGACTCGCTCTCGAACGGCCCGTCGCGGAAGCCCTTTCCGGGGGTGACCGCGTTGGTCAGCGCGATGAGGAGGCGCGAGAACGGCCCGAGGACGCGACGCAGCCAGATGGCCACCGGCGCCGCCAGCAGCGCGACGCGGGTGCTGTGCTGGCGGCCCAGGGTGCCCGGCGAGACCCCGACGATGGCGAAGCTGATCAGCGCCATGACGCCGATGGCCACGAGGAAGGGCTGCCACGTGCCCTCGACGACGTCGACGGCGGCGAGCGTGACCATCACCGCCGCGGTCGACTCGGCGATGACCCGCAGGAAGGAGAGGACCGAGAGGTAGGCGGCGGTGTCGCCGACGACGCGCTCGAGGGCGGCGGCACCGGGGCGGCCCTCCTCGGCCAGCTCCTCGGCCCGCACCCGCGACATCCGCTGGAAGGCGGACTCCGCCATCGAGATGAGGAACGCGACGACGGTGGCGAGGACGGCCGCGACGACGAGCCGGGTCATGACGTCTCCCGGCTCAGGCGCCCGGGCGACCGCGGGTCGCGAGGAAGGTGAGCAGCAGCTGGCGCTGGAGCTCGAACATCTCCTTCTCCTCGTCCGGCTCCGCGTGGTCGAAGCCGAGCAGGTGGAGGATGCCGTGGGTCGTGAGGAGGAGCAGCTCCTCCTCGGTGGCGTGGCCGGCCTCGCGGGCCTGCTTCGCGGCGACCGTCGGGCAGAGGACGATGTCGCCGAGCACGCCCTCCTCCGGCGGCGAGCCGTCGCGCCCCGGGCGCAGCTCGTCCATCGGGAAGCTCATGACGTCGGTGGGGCCGGGCAGGTCCATCCACTGCACGTGGAGGGTCTCCATCGCCGGCTCGTCGACGAGGCGCAGGCAGAGGTCCGCCTGCGGGTGCACGCGCATCTGCTCGAGGACGTACCGGGCGCAGGCGACCAGCTCGAGCTCGTCGACCTCGACCTCGGTCTCGTTGAGGACGTCGATGCTCACGAGCCCGGCCGGTCCTGGTGCTCGGTGCGGCGCGCCGGCGGGCGGACGGGGCCCCGGCGGGGGCCCTTCTGCTGGACCGCGTCCCAGCGGCCGTAGGCGTCGACGATGTCCCCGACGAGACGGTGCCGGACGACGTCGGTGGCGGTGAGCTCGGCGAAGTGGACGTCGTCGATGCCGCCGAGGATGTCGCGCACGATGCGCAGCCCGCTCTGCGTGCCACCCGGCAGGTCGACCTGGGTGACGTCGCCGGTGACGACCATCTTCGAGCCGAAGCCGAGCCGGGTGAGGAACATCTTCATCTGCTCGGCCGAGGTGTTCTGCGCCTCGTCGAGGATGATGAACGCGTCGTTCAGGGTCCTCCCGCGCATGTAGGCCAGCGGCGCGACCTCGACCGTGCCGGAGGCCATGAGCCGCGGGATGGAGTCGGGGTCGACCATGTCGTGCAGCGCGTCGTAGAGCGGCCGCAGGTAGGGGTCGATCTTGTCGTTGAGCGTGCCGGGCAGGAAGCCGAGCCGCTCCCCCGCCTCGACCGCCGGCCGGGTGAGGATGATCCGGTTGACCTGCTTGGCCTGCAGCGCCGCGACCGCCTTGGCCATCGCGAGGTAGGTCTTCCCGGTGCCGGCCGGGCCGATGCCGAACACGATCGTGTTCTCGTCGATGGCGTCGACGTAGCGCTTCTGGTTGAGGGTCTTGGGTCGGATGGTGCGCCCGCGGTTGGAGACGATGTTCATCGTCAGCACGTCGGCGGGGCGCTCGACGGTCTGCGCCCGGAGCATCTGGATGGAACGCTCGACGGCGTCGCGGTTGAGCGGCTGGCCGCCGTCGATGACGTCGAGCAGCTCGTCGAGGAGGCGCTCGACGAGGGCGACCTCGGCGCTCGGCCCGGCGATGTGGAACTCGTTGCCGCGCACGTGCAGCTCGATCTGCGGGAACTGGCGCTCCATCGTGCGCAGCAGCTCGTCGCGCGGGCCGAGGAGGGTGACCATCTGCACGTCGGCGGGGATCGTCACCGTGTGCTGCGGCACGTGCGGGTGGCTCTGGGTGGAGCCGGGCGTGGTCGCGGGCTCGTCGGTATGGGCGTCGCTCATCGTGGGCCCAGTCTACGGGCCGGGGGCCTGCCGGTTCACCCGGGAACCGGGCCGTTCGGAGCCCTGCTCAGCCGGGCGGCCAGGTGAGGTCGCGGCCGCCCACGACGTGGAGGTGGCAGTGGAAGACCGACTGCTGGGCGGCCGCACCCGTGTTGGCGACGAGCCGGAACCCCGCGAGCCCCTCGTCGGCGGCGACCCGCGCGGCCAGCCCGACCGCGTCGGCCAGCTCCTCCGGCGAGGCCAGCGCGAGCGACCCGACGTCCGGGACGTGCCGCCGGGGCACGACGAGGACATGGGTGGGGGCCTGCGGCTGGAGGTCGCGGAAGGCCAGCGACGTCTCGGTCTCGGCGACGACGTCGGCGGGGACCTCCCCCACGACGATCCGGCAGAAGATGCAGTCCGCGCTCGTGTCCGTCATGCGACCGACCCTAGGGGCCCTCGCCCACCCGCGCACCGTTGCGCTCGCGCGCTGTCGGTGGCCCGCGGTGGGATGGGGGTGCATCCGAGGACGGGAGAGGGTCGATGGCGGTGCGGTGGACGATGACTGTGGACTGCGCGGACGCGCGACGGGTGGCGGCCTTCTGGCGCGAGGCGCTCGGCTACGCCGAGGCGCCGCCGCCGACCGGTTTCGCCACCTGGGAGGAGTGGTTCGGGGCCTTCGAGGTGCCCGAGGACGAGTGGGACGACGGCGCCTCCATCGTCGACCCCGAGGGCGTCGGTCCGCAGATCACCTTCCTGAAGGTCCCGGAGCCCAAGACGGCCAAGAACCGGCTGCACCTCGACCTCCAGGTCAGTGGCGGGCGGGCCCGACCGGCCGACGAGCGGCGGGCGGCCATCACGGCGACGGTCGAGCGGCTGCTCGCGGCCGGTGGGGCGGTCCTCGCCGAGCACGAGGCCGGGGGCCACCTCGACCACGTCGTCCTGGCCGACCCCGAGGGCAACGAGCTGTGCGTCGTCTGACCGCTCACACGTCGATGGCGAGCCGCACCGTGACGACGTCGCCGAGGGCGACGCCCTCGCGCCGCCGGACGGCGACCTTGAGCGGCAGCAGGTACCCGCCGTCCTTCGGGAAGAGCGAGGTCGTGAAGTCGCTGCGGCCGAGCCGGCCGGAGACCGGGATGCACCCCCACCCGTAGGTCGCCAGACGCGCCACCTCGTGGACGCGCTCGGCCTCGGATTCGGGCAGCGCGACGAAGTGGTGCGGTGCGGGACCGCGCCACTCGACGACCTCGCCGGAGAACTCGAGCTCCACGGCGCACACCCTAGGCGGCGCCGGCGACGACACCGGCCGGCGTGTCAACCGACCTCCCCCGTCGCGCGTCTTGGGGGCGTGACAATGGCTGCCGTGGACCGGCGCAGCGACGCGGACCTCGCGATCGGCGAGCTGTACGCGGCGCACGCGCGCGGCCTGGTGCGCCTCGCCTGGCTGCTCCTCCACGACGAGCAGGAGGCCGAGGAGGTCGTCCAGGACGCCTTCGTGGCCGCGCACCGCCGGTGGTCGCGGCTGCGCGACGAGGCGGCGGGGGCCGCCTACGTCCGTCGCGCGGTCGTCAACGGGGCGCGCTCCGCGCTGCGCCGGCGCGGTGTGCGCGAGCGGTACGTCGCGGTCCTCGCGGCCGAGCGGGCGGCCGCCCCACCCGGGCCGGACGAGCAGGCCGTGGCCGCCGAGGAGCACGACGAGCTCGTCCGCGCGCTGACCCACCTGCCGCAGCGCCAGCGAGAGGTGCTCGTGCTGCGCTACTACCTCGACCTGCCGGAGGCCGAGATCGCCGAGGCGCTCGGCATCTCGCCCGGGTCGGTCAAGACGCACGCCCACCGCGGCCTCGCCGCGCTGCGGGCGGGACGGGAGCGGTGATGGACCCCATGTCGACCTCGCGCGAGGAGGAGCGGCTGCGCAGCGCGCTCCGGCACCGGGCCTCCCTCGTCGACCCCCCCGACCGGCTCGAGGACGTCCTCGAGGCCGCCGGGCACCGGCCACGCCGCTGGGTGCCGCTGCTCGCCGCCGCGGCCGTCGCCGCCGTCGTCGGCGGCGCGTGGCTGGCCCACCTGCCGCACTCCGACGAGG
>JACXUW010000162.1 GCA_014763705.1 Micrococcales bacterium
GGTTCGTGAGCAGCGTGCGGACCTCGCCCGCGCCCCATGTCGGCCAATGGTGCGATCCCATCGCAACCTCGGCGCTGCCGTCCCATTTGAGGAGCATCGCGTCGATCACTTTTGACCAGCGCAGCGCGTCGCGGACCTGCGCGCCGCGCAGCGTCAGCACATTGTGCAGATTGTGGGTCACCACCTCGGTCGTGTGGAGCGCCTTGTAGGCGGGGATGTAAAAGACGAACTCGGCCGGCGCCTCGGTGCCGCCCGCGTCCATGAAGTCGAAGGCCAGGCCGTCGATAGTCAGCGTCGTCCCGCGCGCGGGCGGGACGACGCGTACCCCGGCGACTTCGAGGGTCGGCTCGACCCCGTGTACGACCCGCACCCCGACGGCCGCCCGGACCCGGGCGAGATCGTCTGGACCTGGGTGCCGTACGAGGAGGACCACAGCCGCGGCAAGGACCGGCCGGTGCTCCTCGTCGGCCGGGACGGGGCGTGGCTGCTCGGCCTCCAGCTGACCAGCCAGGACCACGACCGCGACGCGGAGCAGGAGCGCCGCGCCGGCCGGCTCTGGGTCGACATCGGCTCCGGGGACTGGGACCGGCAGGGCCGGCCGAGCGAGGTGCGGGTCGACCGCGTCCTGCGGGTCGACCCCGACGCCGTGCGCCGCGAGGGAGCGGTCCTCGCGAGCGACCGGTTCGCCGAGGTCGCCGACGCCGTCCGGCGGGCGCTCGGCTGAGGTTCGTCGCCCCCCACGCACGAGGGCCCGTCACCCTCGTGGGTGACGGGCCCTCGTGCGGGCGGCTCGGCTCAGAGCTGAGCGGCGCGCCTGGCCATCGCGGACTTCTTGTTCGCGGCCTGGTTCTTGTGGATGACGCCCTTGCTCACGGCCTTGTCGAGCTTGGTCGACGCGGCGGCGAGCGCCTCGCGGGCGGTGTCGGCCTGGCCGGCGTCCGCGGCCTCGCGGAAGCGGCGGATGGCCGTCTTGACCTCGGACTTGACCGCCTTGTTGCGCTCGGTCGCGACCCGGTTGGTCTTGATCCGCTTGAGCTGGGACTTGATGTTCGCCACTGGTTGTATGCCTTCGGTCGGGTGTCGGTTGCCGTAGAGGGCGGCAGTCGCGCGTCGGGACCGGGCGTGGGGCACCCGTGGTTGACGTGCGCTGGGTGGTGCTCGTGCGCGCGCGACCACACGCGCACGCAGTCGACAAAGGTACCAGCGGGCGCGTCCCGCCACCAAAACGGCGGCCCCCGACCGGGTCGACGGCACGAACCGCCGTCCGGGCTCAGCCCTCGCGGTGCCGGGAGTGCTGCCGGGTCATCGTGAGCACCAGCCGCTCGACGGCGTAGACCGGGTCGCGGCCACCGCCCTTGACCTCGGCGTCGGCGGCGGCGATCGCCTGGAGGCAGGTGGCCAGCCCCTCGGCGGTCCACCCGGACAGGGCCCGGCGGGCGCGGTCGACCTGCCACGGCGCCATCCCGACGTCGCGCGCGATGTCGGCGGAGCGGCCCCGCCCGGCCGACCCGACCCGGATCAGCTGGCGCACCTGCTGGGCGAGCACCGCGACGATGGGGACGGGGTCGACCCCGACCGCGATGGCGTGCCGCAGCAGCCGCAGGGCCTCCCCCGGGTCGCCGGCCAGGGCGGCGTCGGCGACGCGGAAGCCCGTGGCCTCGACCTTGCCGCCGTGGTAGGTGAGGACGACCTGCTCGTCGATGACCCCGGTCGTGTCGTCGACGAGCTGCTGGCAGGCGGCGGCGAGCTCGCGGACGTCCTTGCCGACCGCCTCGACGAGGGCGTGGACCGCCTCGGCGGTCGCCTTGCGCCGGGCCCGACGGAACTCGTGGGTGGCGAAGTCGGTCTTGTCGCGGTCGGTCTTGATGGCCGGTGCGTCGAGGACCCGGGCGCCGGCGCCGCGCAGCGCGTCGAGGACCTTCCTGCCCCGCTGCCCGCTCTTGTGGAGGACGACGAGCGTGAGGTCGGGCTCGGGGTGGTCGGTGACCACCGTGAGCAGGTCGGCCTGCAGCTCCTCGGCCGCCTCGTCGAGGTCGTGGACGACGACGCACTTCGCGCCCCCGAAGAGCGAGGGGCTGGTGTGCAGGACGAGCTCGCCGGGCTGGTAGGCCGCCGCGTACACCCGGATGACCTCGAGGTCGGGGCTGGTCACCCGCAGCTCGTCGAGGGTCTGGGCCAGCGCCCGCTCGGCGAGGATCTCCTCCGGGCCGGAGACGAGGACGTACGGCGGCACCCGGTGGGCCACGGCGACGAGGTCCTCGGTCATGGCGGCCACTCTGCCATCCCGGGCCGACGGACCGCCGGGCCCGACCGCGTCGCCGGCTCGCCTAGGATCTCCCGGTGCTCCTCGACGGCCCCTTCGACCTCGCCCGCCACCGGCGCGTCGTCATCCTCGGGGTCACCGGCTCGGGCAAGTCCTCGCTCGCCGTGCGGCTGGCGGCCGTCGGTGGGATGCCGTACGTCGCCGTCGACGACCTCATGTGGCGCCCCGGCTGGGTCCAGCTCGACGCCGCGGGCCAGGTCGAGGCCGTGCGCCCGCACGCCGAGGGCCCGGCGTGGGTGATGGACGCCGTGTGGAGCGCCACCCGCGAGCTCGTCCTCGGCCGCACCGACCTCGTCATCGCGCTCGACTACCCGCGCCGGGTCTCCCTCGGCCGGCTGCTCAACCGCACCCTCCGCCGGCTGCGCGACCACGAGGAGGTCTGCGGCGGCAACACCGAGTCGTGGCGCCAGACCCTGTCGCGCGACTCGATCGTCGCCTGGCACGTGCGCAGCTACCGGCGCAAGCACGCGCAGATCGAGACGATGTGCGCCACGCCGGACGGCCCTCCGGTGCTGCGCTTCACCGACCCCCGGCAGACCGAGTCGTGGCTGCGCTCCCTCGAGCACGCCGCGGCCGCGTGAGGCGCCGGCGCCACCACGCCCACCAGGCCACGAGGACGAGCACGCCGAGGGCCGCCTCCTTCCACCACCAGGCCACGAGCCACGTCGAGGTGCCGAACGGCGACCACGTCGGCCGGCCGTCGAGGGCGTCGCGCGCCCACACCACCGACCCGGTGGTCAACGAGTCCTCGGCGACGACGAGCGGTCCCCCGCCGTCGGACGCCGCGCGGAGCAGTGCGTGGCCACCCCGGGCCGCCGGCCGGTCGCCGGCCCACTCGAGGCCGAAGTCCGGGGTCGTCTCGAGCCACGTCGGCTGCTGGCGCGCGAGCGGCCGACCGTCGAGGTCCACCGGCGTGAGGTCCGGCAGCCGCCACCCGGCGGTCCCGGACCGGGAGTCGAAGGGACCCTGCGGGTCCTGGGTGTGCTCGTCGAACGCCACCCAGAGGGTGTCGTCCCCACGGACGGTCCCCCACCACTGGCCGTGGACCTCGTCCACGGACCCGGCCGGGGCCGCAAGGCTGAGCGTCCCGAGCGGCTGGGTCCGGCCGGTGCGGCGGTCCCACACGACGAGGTCGAGCCCGTCGAGCCGGTTCGACCCTTCGCCGACCCGACGACCGAGGAGCCGGTCGTCGTCGAGCCATCCGCCCGCCATGTCCATCCCCGGGACCTCGGTCGGCCGCCCCTCCTCGAGGACGAGGACGCCGTTCCATCCGCCGGGACCGAACCCGGTGACCGCGAGGCGTACACCGTCCGGCGAGAAGAACGACGGGTACTGGCCGCCGACGCCGTAGCGCCGGCCGCCGACGAAACCCCCACCATCGAGAGCACCGTTCGCCGTCCCCACCTGCGGGTACCCGGTGGCCTGCCCGGTCCCGAGGTCGAGCACGCGGTACGCGGCGCCGTCGCCGGCCGGCAGGTAGCCGACGTGGGTGCCGTCCGGCGACACGGCGGGCCAGTCGCCCGGAGCGGCACCGCCGGGCAGGCGGTACCGGGTGCCGTCGGCCGCGAACACCTGGAAGCCCGGCACGTCGCCCTCGACCACCTCGACCGCACCCGCGACGGGGGCGCCGGAGGCCGGGAGGTCGCGGACCCACCACTGGTGTCCCAGCCGCTGCGGGTACGCGGTCACGCCGTGCCGGGACGGGTCGCCCGCCGGCACGGCCGCCCGGGGCAGACCGAGCGGTGCCAGGGCGACCCCGACGACGAGCAGCAGGAGGGCCAGCACGGTGCCCGCCGTCCCGACCCACGTCGCGAGCCGGCGGCGGCGACCCCGGCGCCACGCCGCGGCGGCGGAGGCCTCGGGTGCCAGGGACGTCGGCGCGGCGTCGGCGGCCGTGTGCATCGCCTCGGTCAGGGTGTCCACGTCTGCTCCGTCCCGGCCGGTGCGAGGTCGGCCACGAGGTGGGGGTTGAGCTCGCGCAGACGGGCCAGCGCGTGCCGGGTCTGCGACTTGACGGTGCTCACCGAGCAACAGAGCACCTCGGCGGTCTGCACCTCGGTGCGGTCCTCGAGGAAACGCAGGACGAGGACCGCGCGCTGGCGCGGCGTCAGGGTGGCCAGGGCGGCGCGCAGGGTGACCCGCAGGTCGGGGTCGTCGGCATTGGTGGGGGCCCCTTCGGGCACGGCGTCGACGAGTCGCTCCGGGCGGCGCGAGCGCCACCGCCAGCGGTCGATGTGCAGCCGGTGCAACACGGTCCGGGCGTAGGCCATCGGGTCGCCGTCGGTGCGGGTGATCGAGCCCCAGCGCGCCGCCATCCGCACGTGCGTGTCCTGGACGAGGTCCTGCGCGGCGTGGTGGTCGCCGGTGAGGAGCCACGCGACCCGCAGCAGCGGCACGGTGCTGGCGCGCACGAACTCCTCGTACGCCTCGTCAGGCCCGGACCCCCTCATGACCACCTCCGCACCCTGACACGTCGGCGGGGTGCCCTGCGGGTGGATGCGGCGTTCAGTCGAAGGTGAGGGTCGGCCCCCGGCCGGCCTCGAGACCGAGCCCGTAGAGCTCGGCCTCGGGCTCGACGCCGTCCCGCAGCTCCTCGTCCTCCTGGGCGCTCCAGGCGTGGCCCTGGGTGACGGCGGTGCGGGACGAGGGCGCGGGCGGCGGCGGCTCGGCAACCGGGCGCTCGTCGGCGACCGGGGCGGTCGTGGCCGCGCCGGCCATCGTCGTACCGCTCACGGCACCGGTCAGCCCGCGCAGCGTCGGCTCGGCGACCGGCAGCGGCGGCGGCGCGATCTCGTCGAGGCGCCGCAGCGCGCCGAGGACCATCTCGCGGTCGGCGGTCGGCCAGAACGGCGGCAGCGACCGCTGGAGGAACCCGGCGTAGCGCGCTGTCATCATGCGCGAGTCGAGGAAGGCGACCACGCCGCGGTCGTCCGAGCGCCGGATCAGCCGGCCCGCGCCCTGGGCCAGCCGGAGCGCGGCGTGCGTCGCGGAGACCGCCATGAAGCCGTTGCCGCCCATCCGGGCGATGGCCTGCGAGCGGGCCGAGGCCAGCGGGTCGTCGGGCCGCGGGAAGGGGATGCGGTCGATGAGGACGAGCTGGCACGAGGACCCCGGGACGTCGACGCCCTGCCAGAGGGACAGTGTGCCGAAGAGACAGGTGCGCACGTCCTTGGCGAACTCACGCACGAGCGTCGAGATCTGGTCCTCGCCCTGGCAGAGGACGACGATGTCGGTGTCCTCCAACCGGTTCCGCATCTCCTCGGTGACCTCGCGAGCGGCCCGCATCGAGGAGAACAGGCCGAGGGTGCGGCCGTTCGCGGCCCGGACCAGCGCCTCGACCTCGTCGAGGGTCTGCGGCGCGGTGCCGTCGCGGCCGGGGGCCGGCAGGTGCTTGGCGACGTAGGCGATGCCCTGCTTCGGGTAGTCGAACGGGCTGCCGACGTCGAGGCCGCGCCACCCCGGGGCGCCCTCCCCGCGCAGCCCGATCGTGCCGGCCACCGCGTCGAAGGTGCCGCCCAGCTCCAGTGTGGCGGAGGTGATCACGACGGTACGCTCGTCGAACACCTTGTCGCGCACCAGCATCGCGACGCTCATCGGCGCGACTCGCAGCACGGGACCGCGGCGCGGGTCCTTCGAGAGCCAGACGACGTCGAGCTCGCGCTCCTCGAGCACCCGGGCGGCGACGTCGAAGAGCTCGTCGACGGCCGCCTGCGCGACCTTGCGCGCGCCGTCCGCCTCCTCGCCCGCACGCGGCTTGAGCTCGGTCTGCGCCTGCCGGGCCACGTCGCGGATCCGCCCGAGGGCCAGGGCCAGCGCCTCCGGGACCGCGGTGAGCCGGCCCTCCGGCATCGGCTCGAGCACCGACTCGAGGAGCGTCGCGGCATCGTCGAGGCCCTCGGCGGCGTCGGTCTGCCGGCCGGCCCGCTTCGCGGCGGCCCGGACCGACCCCGGGGTCAGCTCGTCGGTGATCGTCGAGGTGACGCGGTCGACGAGCTCGTGGCCCTCGTCGACGACGAGGACGTCGTGCTCGGGCAGCATCTGACGGCCCTCGAAGGCGTCGATGGCCATGAACGAGTGGTTCGTCACGACGACGTCGACGTCGCGGGCGGCCTCGCGGGAGCGCTCGACGAAGCACTCGGCGACCATCGGGCAGCGTGAGCCGAGGCACTCCTCGGCGCTCACCGACACCTGGCGCCAGGCCCGCTCGGAGACCCCGGGCACGAGCTCGTCGCGGTCGCCGGACTCGGTGACCCCGGCCCACTCGCGCAGCCGCACGACCTCGGCGCCGAGCCGGGACGCCGCGCGGTCGACGTCGCCGACCGTCATGAGGGTGTCGGCGTCGTCGTCGGGGAAGCCGCCCTCGAGCTTGTGCAGGCACACGTAGTTGCGCCGGCCCTTGACGAGCGCGTAGGTGGGCCGGCGCCCGAGCACGGGCGTCAGCGCCTCGGCGAGCCGGGGCATGTCGCGGTCGACGATCTGCGCCTGGAGGGCCAGCGTGGCGGTGGCGACGACGGCGGTGCGTCCGGTGTCCACCGCGTGCTGCACGGCCGGCACGAGGTAGGCGAGCGACTTGCCGGTGCCCGTCCCGGCCTGGACGAGGAGGTGCTCGCCGCGCTCGACGGCGTCGGCGACGGCGTGGGCCATCTCGACCTGCCCGGGTCGCTCCGTGCCGCCGACCCCGGCGACCGCGGCGTGGAGCAGGTCGTCGAGGGAGGGCACCCGTGCAGCCTAGGCTGTCGAGCGGTGGGGCCGGCCGGGCCGTCCACTGTTGCGCATCGCGCGTCGCGTTGCGTTCAGCGCGTCCATTCCCTTGTCGCGGGGTCGCGCGGATGTCACGATGGCGGGCGTGACCACGAG
>JACXUW010000163.1 GCA_014763705.1 Micrococcales bacterium
GTCGTGGACGTCGCTGCCGCCGACCGGCGTCCGGTGCCCGGCCGCGGCCCACCAGGCGAGGGGCGCACCGTCGGAGAGGTCGGTCCACGACGAGTGCCACACCTCGGCGAGGTGCGGCGGGGCGCCGAGCGGCCCGCCCGGCGAGCGCCAGGCGCAGTCGCCCGACACGGGGTGGTTGACCGAGAGGAGCCCCCCGAGCTCGACGGCGTGCCGCAACCACTCGCGGGCGGGGCGCCGGAACTCCACCCACCCGACGTCCCCGAGCACGTTGGCGTGCCCGTCGGCCGTCGTCACCTCCTGGCCGGGGAGCAGCAGGATGCCGTGCCGCCGGCCGACGGCGTCGAGGTGCGGGTGGTGGCTCACGGTGTTGTGGTCGGTCACCCAGAGCGCGTCGAGACCCTCGGCCACCGCGAGCGCGGCCAGCCGGTCGAGGGTCAGCACACCGTCCGAGTGCACCGAGTGCGCGTGCCCGTCGGTGGCGAGCCAGCGGTACCCCGTGGGGGCCGGCAGGTCGCGCCGTGGGGGGCGCTCCCGGACGAGCGGGCCGGGCGGCGCCTGGGCCTCCGGCTCGACCGCCGTCCGCTCGACCCGCACCTCGACCTCGAGGCCCTCGGGAGGCACCCGGTGCAGCCCGAGGACGACCTGCCAGGTGCCGGGCGGCAGGCCCCGGTCGAGGTACCCCGGCGTCGTCCCCCGGGGCGCCACCTCGACCACCGACCGCGCCCCGCCCGACCATCCGCGCCAGCCGAGCGGGTCGGCCAGGCCGAGGTCGACGACCCCGGCCGGCCCGAGCGAGCGGTCGTACCCGAGGACGACCCGCAGCCCCGGGCATCCGGCGGCGACGTCGAACGGCAGCGTGGGCCAGACCGATGCGGCCCGGTCCTGCGGGGTCACCCGCCCGCGCCACACGTCACGGCCGGCCTCGAGCACCGGGCTCACGGCTCGACCAGCCCGCCGTCCTCGTCGGCCCGGTAGAGCAGGACCCGCGCGGTCTGCGGCGTGAGCCGCAGCCGGTCGCCGACGGCCGGCTCGGCGTCCTCGGGCAGCACCGCCCGCACCTGGACCGACCCGGTGTCGACGCTGACGAGGACCGTGACGCCGAGGTTCTCGACCGCCGCCACCTCCCCGACGAGCACGTCGTCGGCCGCCGACCCCTCCGCGGCGGCCGCGACGTACTCGGGCCGGACCCCCCAGACCACCCGCTCACCGTCCGCGACACCGCGGTACGCCTGCGGGAGATCGACGCTCGTGCCGCCACCGAGCTCGACCCGGTCACCGGACACGGTTCCCTCGAGGAGGTTCATCGGGGTGGCGCCGATGAAGTTGGCGACGAAGAGGCTCGCCGGCCGCTGGAACACCTCGCGCGGCGTGCCGACCTGCCGGATCCGGCCGGCCTCCATGACGGCCATCCGGTCCGACATGGCGAGGGCCTCGGCCTGGTCGTGGGTCACGAAGACGGTCGTCACGCCGAGCCGCCGCTGGAGCTGCTTGAGGAACGTGCGCGCCTCCAGGCGCAGCCGCGCGTCGAGGTTCGAGAGCGGCTCGTCGAAGAGGAACACCTGCGGGTGGCAGGCGATGGCCCGGGCGAGGGCGACCCGCTGCTGCTGGCCGCCGGACAGCTGCGCCGGGCGGCGCTCGAGGAGGGCCCCGAGGCTCAGCGGGTCGGCGGTCTCGCGCGCCCGCTCGTCGCGCTCGCCCCGCGCCACCTTCTGGATGCGCAGCGGGTAGGCGATGTTCTCGGTGACGGTCATGTGCGGGAAGAGCGCGTAGTCCTGGAAGACCATCGCGACGTCGCGCTCCCCCGGCTCGAGCGCGGTGACGTCGCGCTCCCCGATCCGGATGCTCCCCTCGGTCGCGGCCTCGAGGCCGGCCAGGGTGCGCAGGAGCGTCGTCTTGCCGCACCCGGAGGGCCCGAGGAGGGCGAAGAACTCCCCGTCGGCGATCGCGAGGTCGACCCCGTCGACGCCCCGAACGCCGTTGGGGTACTGCTTGACGAGGTCGGTGAGCTCGACGGTGGCCATCAGCCCTTGATCCCTCCTTGGAACGCGAAGCCGTAGCGGCGGTTGACGACGAGGTAGAGGACGACGACCGGCACCGAGTACACGAGCGCGAAGGTCGAGATGAGGGCGAAGTCGGGCTGGCCGCCGGCGTCGTAGAACGTGTACATGACGACCGCTGCCGGCTGTTTCGACGGGTTGGCCAGCAGCACGTAGGGCACGAGGAAGTTGCCCCACACCTGGACGAGGGCCCACACCCCGACCGTCGCCATCCCGGGCCGGATGACCGGCAGGACGACGTGGCGCAGGACCTGGTTCGGCCGCGCCCCGAACACCCGGGCCGACTCCTCGTAGGAGCGCGGGACGCCGTCGACGAAGTCCTTGAGCATGAACACCGCCGCCGGCAGCAGCCCGCCGGTGAGCACGAGGACGACCCCGAGCTGGCGGTCGATGAGCCCGAGCTGGAAGAGCATGAGGAAGATCGGCACCATTGCGGCCGTCCCGGTGACGATCGAGGACAGCAGGAGCAGCGCGTAGAGCAGCTGGTCGCGCCCCGGGACGCGCACCCGGCTCAGCGCGTACGCGGCGAGGGCCGCGAGGGCGATGACGAGCAGGGCCGACCCGCCGGCGAGCACGAGGCTGTTGCGGATTGAGGGCCACACCTGCGGGTTGTCGACGAGCGCCGCGAAGTTGTCGAGCGTGAAGCCCGAGAGGGAGGCGCGGTAGGTCGGGTTCGGGGTGAACGGCGTGAGGACCAGCCACAGCAGCGGCAGCGCGAAGAAGACGACGAGGAGGCAGACCACGACGTACGCGCCGACCCGACCGAGGACGTGGCGCACGGCGGGGTTCACGACTCGTCCTTCCGGCCGCGCAGGACCCGCAGGTAGAACACGGCGATGACGAGGTTGGCGAGGAGCAGCAGGAGGGAGATGGCCGAGCCGTACCCGAGGTGCCCGCCGATGATGGCCTCCCGGTAGATGTAGACCGGCAGGATCTCGCTCGCCCCGTTCGGTCCGCCGCCGGTCAGCAGGTACGGCGAGAAGTCGTTGAAGGTCCACAGCGTGATGAGCAGCGTGTTGGTCAGCACGTGCCGGCGGACCGTCGGCAGGACGACGTCCCGCAGCTGCTGCCACCCGCTCGCCCCGGACATCCGGGCGACCTCGAGGTGCGAGCGGGGCACCGAGGACAGGGCCGCCGTGTACAGCAGCATCGAGAACGCGGTGCCGCGCCAGACGTTGAAGACGACGATGACCCACATCGGGTGGTCGAGCACCCAGGCCTGGTCGGCGGTGCCGAGGAGAGTGTTGAGGGTGCCGGCCCGGCGGTCGAGCAGGGCCTGCCAGAGGAAGGCGACGACGGAGCCGGGCAGGATCCACGCGAGCAGCACGAGCACGGTGAGCACCGGACGCACGACCCGCCGCGCGCCGCGCAGGTACCAGGCGAGGAGGAAGCCGAGGACGTTCTGCCCGACGACCGCCGACCCGCCGACGTAGAGCAGGGTCAGCCAGAGCGAGCGGGTGAAGCCCGGGTCGGAGAGCGCGTCGAGGTAGTTGCCGAGCCCGACGAACGTCGGTGCCTGCGCGCCCGCCCCGGTGAGGCTGTAGTCGAGCAGCCCGAGGTAGATCGTCCACACCGCCGGGAAGACGAGGAAGACCGCGATGACGAGGAGCGCCGGCGCGACGAACCCGAGGGCGCGCGCCCGGCCGAGGCCCGCGACGTCCCGGTCCGGCCGGGGGGCGTCGGCGCCGGGCGGACCCCCCGGCGCCGACGGCCCAGCCGCTCCCGCGACCGGCTCAGCCGCCGGCGACGTGGTCGGCACCGACGGCCTTGGTCAACGTCTGGGCGTAGGTCGTCGCCGCCTCGTCCGGGCTCTTCCCGGAGACGACGTCGGCGGTCGCCTGCTGGATGCCGAGGGAGACCTCGTTGTACGCCTCGTCCGAGGGGCGGTAGGTGGTGATCGGCAGCACCTGCTCGCTGATGAACGACAGCAGCGGGTCGTTCTTCAGCGTCTCGGCATTGACGTCCTGGCGCGCCGAGATACGGATCTGGGCCTGCGAGAGCTTGGCCTGCATCTCCTTCGAGGACATGAAGGCCATGAGCTCCCAGGCCTGCTGCGGGTACTTCGTCTTCGGGCTGAGCATCCAGCCGGCGCCACCGGAGACGCTGACGAAGTCCTGGCCATTGACGCCGGAACCGGGCTGTCGCGCAGGAATCTTCGCCCACCCGACGACCGAGTCGCGGTCCTTCATCGAGGTCGCACCGCAGTCCTTCTCGCTGGGGCAGATCACCGAGCGCCAGAAGTAGTCACCCTCGGCGAGGATGCCCACCTTGCCCTGCGCGAACTCGGCGAAGGACTGGTCGCGGCCGGCCTTGTCCTGCTGCATCCGCGGGTCGCCCAGGCCGGCGCCGTAGACCTGCTGGTAGAAGCCGAGGACCTGCTTCACGCCGTCGGTCGCGCCCTGCCACGTGCCCTTGGACTCGTCGTAGAGCGGGGCGCCGGTGCCGGCGAGGAGGGGCAGGAAGCCCTGGGCCGTGGTCGCCTCACCCATGGGGACGCCGGCGTTGACCTGCAACGGGGTGACGCCCGGGACCTTCTTGAGCGCCCGCGCGGCCTGGAGGATCTCGTCCCACGAGGTCGGCTGCCAGTCGGCCGGCAGCCCGGCCTTCGCGAAGAGGGTCTTGTTGAAGTACAGGACCCGCCCGTCGGTGCCGTTGGGGATGCCGTAGCGCTGGTCCTTGAAGGAGAGGTTCGCCTGGACCGCCTCGGAGATCTGGTCCCAGCCGTCCCAGCCGGAGGCGGCCTTGCCGACGACGTCGTCGAGCGGCTTGACGTACCCTGCCGCCGCGAGCTCGCCGAGCCAGATGCCGTCGGCCGCGAAGACGTCGGAGCCCGAGCCGGTGCGCAGGTTGAGCTCGAGCTTGGTCTTGTACTGCTCGTCCTCGACACCGGCCCCGTTGAAGGTGACCTTGGCGGTCACCCCCTTGGCCTTCTGCGCGGCGACGAACGCGGGGATCACCTCGTCCTCGATCCACGCCGCCTCCGCGGCGTTCTTGCCCCCCTTGACGTCGTTCGCGCTGATGACGAGCGTGACGTCCTTGGCGTCGGCGTTCGCGCTGGGATCGGCGCCGCCACCGGCGTCCTTGGCGCCGACGCAGCCGGAGAGCAGCAGCGCGGCACCGAGGCCGGTGACGGCGAGTCGGAACGGTACGGACGGTCGCATCGGGGTCCCCTCCCGGACGAAGGACCGGCGCGCTGACGCCGGCTCGGGCACCGCGGTGTGCCCGCTCGATGACGACCATTGCACAGAAAGTCACGCTTCTGACGATCTCTGCGGCACTTTTTCACACAGCGGTCGTCAGACCTCCGGGGTGGCCCCGTCGAACGCGACCCGGAGCGAGGCGTCGGCCTCGGAGGTCACCGGGTCGGCGAGATCGGCGACGAAGACCGCGACCGCCTCGCGAGCGGGGTTGCCGTCGAGCTCGTGCAGCACCTCGCGCCACGCGGCGAGGTTCGGGTGGTCGAGGTCGGTGCACGCCTCGGCAGGCGCGAGCGACTCGACGGCGGCCTCGAGGTCGCCGCGCGAGAGCGGGAGGGTGGCCGTCGAGCCGTCGTGACCGAGGATGGTCGCGAGGACGACGGCGGGCAGCCCGTGCCGTCCCCCCGGCCCGTTGACGTGCGGGAACACCCACTCCGGGGTAGAGGAGGCCGGTGAGAGCCCGACCGCGTGCGCCGCCGGCTCCCGCCATCCCTCGATCCGGGCGGCGAGGTGGTCGCGGATCGCCGCGAGGCCCTCCGGGGTGCTCCAGTCCAGGTCGCTCATCGAGCCATCGTGTCAGGGCCGGCGCCGGGCCGGGCCCGGCCGTGCGGCCGGGCCACCCGTGGGTGCCCGCGCGAGCAGGTGAACAGTGGGTGAACGGGCCCCCTCACCTTGGTGAACCCGGGGTGGCGACCCCACACTGGTGCCTCGTGGACGCAGCGACCCTCATCCTCGTGCTCGTCGTCGTGACGGCACTGGCCTTCGACTTCACCAACGGGTTCCACGACACCGCGAACGCGATGGCCGCCTCGATCTCGACCGGCGCCCTCGCGCCCAAGGTCGCGGTCGGCCTCTCCGCGGTGCTCAACCTCGTCGGTGCCTTCCTGTCGGTCGAGGTCGCCCTCACCGTCTCCAACGCGGTCATCAAGATCCAGGACAAGAGCGGCGCGCCACGCCCCGAGCTGCTCACCGACGGCGGCGAGGCCCTGCTCCTCATCGTCCTCGCCGGGCTGGTCGGCGGCATCGTCTGGAACCTGCTGACCTGGCTGCTCGGCCTGCCCTCGAGCTCGTCGCACGCGCTGCTCGGCGGCCTGACCGGTGCCGGCGCCGCCGGCCTCGGCCTCGCCGGGGTCAAGTGGACCGGCGACGGCACCAAGCTCGACGGCGTCGTCGGCAAGATCCTCCTGCCCTCGCTGCTCTCCCCCGTGGTCGCCCTCGTCGTGGCGTTCGTCGGTTGCTGGCTCGTCCACCGCATCACCGCGTCGGTCATGGGCCGGCTCGACGAGCGGTACTTCCGCTGGGGCCAGATCGGCTCGGCGTCCCTCGTGTCGCTCGCGCACGGCACCAACGACGCGCAGAAGACGATGGGCGTCATGACCCTCGCCCTCATCGCGAGCGGCCACTGGGACCGCACGGACGCCGTCCCGATCTGGGTCAAGGTGAGCGCGGCGACGGCCATCGCCCTCGGCACCTGGATCGGCGGCTGGCGGATCATCCGCACCCTCGGCAAGGGCCTCGTCGACATCACGCCGCGCCAGGGCCTCTCCAGCGACGGCGCGACCGCGGCGGTCCTCCTCGCCTCGAGCCACCTCGGCTTCGCCCTCTCGACGACGCACGTCGCGACCGGGTCGGTGCTCGGCGGCGGCCTCGGGCGCGGCACCCACGTCCGGTGGGCCACGGCCGGCCGGATGGTCGTCGCCTGGGCGCTGACCTTCCCGATCGCCGCCCTCGCCGGCGCGCTCACGTGGTGGGTCGGCCACACCCTCGGCGGCGTGCCCGGGGCGCTGCTCGTCTTCGTCATCCTCTGCGTGGCCTCCGGGTGGATGTACCACCGCTCGCGGCGGCAGCACGTCGGCGCGCACAACGTCAACGCCGAGTGGGACCGGCCGACCGACGTCGTCGACCACCCC
>JACXUW010000164.1 GCA_014763705.1 Micrococcales bacterium
TTCAGCACGATGCCGTAGGGGCCACCGGGCCGGCCGCTGCGGTGGTGCGCTGGACGCATGCGCGACCGTCGTGACCTCACCCTGCTGCACGTCGCCGCGGCCGTCGGGCCGTTCGCCGTCGCCGCGCTCCTCGGCACGGTGCGCGAGTCCGTCGAACCGGCTCCGGCCGCCCTGGTCCTCGTGCTGTCCGTCGTCGCCGTCTCGGCGGCGGGGGACCGCGTCTCGGGGGTGGTCGCCGCCGTGAGCGCGGCGCTCGGGTTCGACGTGTTCCTCACCGTGCCGTACCTCAGCCTCGCCATCGCCGGCCGCAGTGACGTCGAGCTCGTCGTCGTGCTCGTCCTCGTCGGGCTCGCCGTGAGCGAGGTCGCGCTCCGGGGCCGCCGCGCCCAGGGCGTCTCGGCCCGCCGGGAGGGGTACCTCTCCGGCGTCGCCGCCCTCCTCGACCTCCCCGACGGGGTCGGCCGGGCCGAGCGGGGTGCCGCGCTGGCCCGGGCGGTGGCCGAGGTCGTCGGGGTCGAGCGGGCCCGGTGGCACGACGGACCGCCCGACCGTCGCGACGCCGTCGTCGACGCCGAGGGGGTGCTGACGCTCGAGGGCCGGGTCCTCGACCCGGCCCGGGACGGCCTGCCGACCGACCGGGTCACCGCGGTCCCCGCGAGGGAGGGCGGCACGGTGCTCGGGCACGTCGCGCTGACCGCCGCCGCGCGGGTCGTCCGGCCGGGGGCCGAGCAGCTGCGGGTGGCCGCCCTGCTCGTGCGGGTCGCCACCCGCGGCGGCGCCCCGGGCGACCGCGCAGTCCCGGAGGGCGGGGGGCCGCCGGGCGCCGCGTTGCGCTGACAGCGAACCGACGCGACGCGCCGGGCCGGTGGGGGCTTCAATGGGTGCGACGGGATCCGTCGGCGGGTACCGTCGGGGGCGTTGTCGAGCCGAGGTGGAGGACGTTCCGTGGCACGAGTCGGAGAGACCAGCGACCTGCTGAAGTGCTCCTTCTGCGGCAAGTCGCAGAAGCAGGTCAAGAAGCTCATCGCCGGCCCCGGCGTCTACATCTGCGACGAGTGCATCGACCTCTGCAACGAGATCATCGAGGAGGAGCTCGCCGAGTCCGGCGACCTCGGCCTCGAGGAGCTGCCCAAGCCGCGCGAGATCTTCGACTTCCTCGAGAACTACGTCGTCGGCCAGGACGTCGCGAAGAAGGCCCTCGCCGTCGCCGTCTACAACCACTACAAGCGGATCCAGGCCGGCGAGGCGGGCACGAAGAAGGACGCCGACCACGTCGACATCGCCAAGTCGAACATCCTCCTCATCGGGCCCACCGGCTGTGGCAAGACCTACCTCGCCCAGACCCTGGCCAAGATGCTCAACGTCCCCTTCGCCATCGCGGACGCGACGGCCCTGACCGAGGCCGGCTACGTCGGCGAGGACGTCGAGAACATCCTCCTCAAGCTCATCCAGGCCGCGGACTACGACGTCAAGAAGGCCGAGACGGGGATCATCTACATCGACGAGGTCGACAAGATCGCCCGCAAGTCGGAGAACCCGAGCATCACCCGCGACGTGTCGGGCGAGGGCGTGCAGCAGGCGCTGCTGAAGATCCTCGAGGGCACGACCGCGTCGGTGCCCCCGCAGGGCGGGCGCAAGCACCCGCACCAGGAGTTCATCCAGATCGACACGACGAACGTGCTGTTCATCGTCGGCGGTGCGTTCGCCGGGCTCGAGAAGCTCATCGAGTCGCGCAACGGGAAGAAGGGTCTCGGCTTCGGTTCCGAGCTGCACACCCCGAAGGACCTCGCCGAGAGCATCCACGAGGTCATGCCCGAGGACCTGATGAAGTTCGGCCTCATCCCCGAGTTCATCGGCCGCCTGCCGGTCATCACCACGGTGTCGCCGCTCGACGTCGAGGCGCTCGTGCGCATCCTCACCGAGCCGCGCAACGCGCTCGTCAAGCAGTACCAGAAGATGTTCGAGATCGACGGCGTCGTCCTCGAGTTCAGCGACGACGCCATCGAGGCGGTCGCCGAGCAGGCCCTGGCCCGCGGCACGGGTGCGCGCGGTCTGCGGGCGATCATGGAGGAGGTCCTCCTCCCGGTGATGTTCGACGTGCCGAGCGACGAGGAGATCGCCAAGGTCGTCGTCACCCGCGACGTCGTCCTCAAGAACGTCAACCCGACCATCGTCCGGCACGAGCCCGAGAGCGGTCGCAAGCGCACGCCGCGCAAGCGTTCCGCCTGACCGCACCCCGTCCCGTCCGACGGCGGCCAGGCTCAGCGGGTCCGGGTGGCCCGCCAGACCAGTGCGGCCGTCCCGGCGACGAGGAGGAACGCGGCCGCCAGGACCCACGGTCCCGCCCCGGCCGGCGTGCTCGACCCGACCACCCCGATGCCCGCGGCGATCCCACCCACGGTGGCGACGACGAAGCCCTGGGTGACCCAGCGGCGCACCGCGGCGTCCGGCAGGGCCGCGCCCGGTGGGTAGGCGGCGAGCATCGACAGGGCGAGGTGCGTGCCGACGACGGCCGCCCCGGTCACCGCGGCGAGCGCCCAGTCGGTGAGCGACACCGGGGCCTCGCGGGCCACGCCGACCCCGACCACCTGGAGGACGAGGAGGGTGAGGGCACCCCAGCCGGCCGGCCGGTGCAGGGCCCACGCGGTGGCCACCACGAGCAGGGGGACGAGGAAGGGCAGCAGGCCGGGAAGCGCCACGCCGGCGACGAGGAGGACGAGGACGTCGGCGCCGACGACGACGCCCAGCGCGGCCCGGCGCCAGCGGGCGGCGGGGGTCATCGGGGCGTCCCCGCACCACGCGCCCGCCGGCCGACACCGCGCAGGACGAGGTCGAGCGAGCCCGGGCCCCGCCAGCGCACGACGGGCACACCGGCCGCCGCGCAGCGCCGCACCTCACGCTCGCGGTCGAGGAGGCGCAGCCGCCAGACGAGCGAGGCCGTGCGGTCGTCGTCCTCGACACCGGTGGCGGCGCGCAGCTCCTCCGGCGCGGGGTGCCCACCGCCGAGGGACTCGGGCAGGGTGTCGACGACGATGACGACGTGCCCGCTGCGGGCGAGCCGGACGGCGTGGGCGAGCGGTTCGGCGGACACGAGGGCGGAGAGGATGACGACGACCGCGCCGGGCGGGACCGCCCGGCCGAGCTGGGCCCGCAGGGCCCGCTCCTCGCCGATCGTGCCGGTGCTCGGCTCGGCCCGGCCGAGGGCGAGGAGGAGGCGGGTCAGCTGGTGGCTGCCGCCGACCGCCGGTACCTCGACGAGCCCGGCGCCGCCGAGGACCGAGAGCCCGACCCGGTCGCCGGTCGAGAGGTAGTGGGCCGCGAGCGCGCCGGCCGCCTCGACGGCGGTGTCGAGGCTCGAGGAGGCCCCCGTCGTGGCGTCGTGCTCGCCGAGGTCGCGCAGGCCGTCGACGACGAGCCGCACCTCGGCGTCCTGGTCGGCGTAGGCCGTCGTCACGTGGAGGGTGCCGGTGCGCAGCGACACCGGCCAGTGGATGCGGCGCAGCCGGTCCCCGGTGCGGAAGGCGCGGATGTCGGCCAGCTCGGTGCCGCTGCCCGGGCGGGTCGAGCGGTGCTGTCCGACCAGCCCGACCGGGTGCGGGAGGGCGGCCCGCGAGGCGAACAGCCCGGGCCGCGGGACGCTGCTCACCGACTCGACCCGTTGTTCCGGGCTGACCCAGGCGAACCCCGCGAGGTCGGAGAAGGCGACGACCTGGGCCGGGCCGAGCCGGCGCACGCCCCAGCGCACCGCCTCGGCAGAGATCGCGACGGGGGTGTCGGGCGCCGAGCCGTCGCGGGCTCGCTCGACCGTGGCCGCCACGTGCCCGTGGACAGGCACGGTGCGGGTCCAGCGGTCGCCGGCGAGGTGGGCGACGACGTCGCGCAGGCCGGGGACCGACTCGACGTCGACCCGCCAGGTCAGCGACTCGCCCTCGCGGACCACCCGGGTGTCGAGCCGGCTGGTGATCCGGGGCGCGTGCCGGGGCGCGGTGACGAGGCTCCACACGACGACGGCGAGGAGGGGCACACCGGCCACCGCGAGGTCGCCGCGGCCCAGCCCCGCCCCGAACGCGAGCATTGCGAGCCCCACCGCGGCGGCCCGGCCGAGCGCGCGGGTGGGGCGCCAGCGAGCGGTCACGCCGTGCGGACCGGCGTGCGCGGGGTCGGGACGGTGCGCAGGACGTCGGCGACGATGCTGCGCGGGGTGACGTCGCCCATCCACAGCTCGGGCCGGACGACGACCCGGTGCTCGAGGACGGACGGCGCGACGGCCTTGACGTCGTCCGGGGTGACGTAGTCGCGACCCCGCACGAGCGCGGTGCCGCGCGCGACGAGCATGAGGCCGAGCGAGCCGCGGGGG
The DNA here is from genome assembly GCA_014763705.1 of Micrococcales bacterium. Taxonomy (GTDB): domain Bacteria; phylum Actinomycetota; class Actinomycetes; order Actinomycetales; family Dermatophilaceae; genus Phycicoccus. The sequence goes on from JACXUW010000164.1 coordinate 4,358, forward strand.
GAGGCACCCATCAGCGAGTGCTCGTGCTCGCGGGTGGCCCGGGCCAGGGCGACGCAGTACCGGCCGACCTCCGCGGGCACCGTGACGTCCTCGAGGGTGGCCTGCAGCTCGAGGAGCTCGGTGGCGTCGACGACCTGGCGGGCCTGCTGGTCTTCCTGCCGTCGCGAGATGCGGCGGTCGAGGACCTGCCACTCCTCGTCGGCGGCGGGGTAGCCGAAGCTGACCCGGACGAGGAAGCGGTCGAGCTGGGCCTCGGGCAGCGGGTAGGTGCCCTCGTACTCGACCGGGTTCGCGGTGGCGAGGACGTGGAAGGGCCGGGGGAGCGGGAAGGTCTGCCCCTCGACGGTCACCTGGTGCTCCTGCATCGCCTCGAGCAGCGCGGCCTGGGTCTTCGGCGGCGTCCGGTTGATCTCGTCGGCGAGGAGCAGGCCGGTGAACACCGGGCCCCGCCGGAACTCGAAGGCGTGGCTGCCCTGGTCGTAGACGAAGCTGCCGGTGAGGTCGGAGGGCAGCAGGTCGGGGGTGAACTGGGCTCGGGTGAAGTCGAGCCCGAGGGCCTGGGCGAAGGTGCGGGCCGCCAGCGTCTTGCCGAGACCGGGGTAGTCCTCCATGAGCACGTGTCCGCCGGCCAGCACGGCCGCGAGGACCACCTCGGTGGCCGCCCGCTTGCCGACGACGACCGTGTCGACCTCGTCGAGGACGGCGAGGGCGCGGCGGTGGGCGGTGGGGATGTCGGTCACGGGGACTCCTCGGGCGACGACGGTGGGGACGGGACGGACGGGGTGAGGTGCTCGAGCTCGGTGACGAGGGTCTCGACCTCGGCCCGGGAGAGCCGCCGTGGCGGCGCCGCGAGGTAGCGGCCGAGGTCACCGGAACCGTAGGGCGCCGGGGAACCGGCCGCCGGGGGCCGGCCGAGTCGGTCGTCGGCGATCGCGCGGACGAGGTCGTGGAGCTGGCGCGGCGCCTCGGTGTCCTTGGGCCCGGGGTCGAGCAGCCGCCGGAGGGTGGCGATGCCCGGCTCGGGCGCCGGCTCCTGCGCGCGCTGCGGGAGCCAGTCCCAGTCGACGCCGTCGGCGCGCTGGAGCGGGACGACGGCCCCGAGGACGGTGACGACCACGGCCAGGGTGCCGAGGGCGAGGAGGGCCACCGGTCCGCGCACGACGACGAGGACGGCGACGAGGACCAGCCCGCCGGCGACGGCGGCCACGACCCGCGGGGACGGACGGCGCTCAGCCACGTGCGGCTCCCGGGGACACCGAGCGGGCGGCGCTCAGCGCGGCGTCGAGCTCGCGCAGGGCTCCCTCGGCGCGGTCGCGGTCGTCCTCGGTCAGCGGGTGCGCGGACCAGCTCGCCTCGCGGTAGAGCTCGGCGAGCGACCGCAGCGTGGTGGCGTCCACCCGGAAGCGGGAGAGGACCGCGACCGTGGTCTCGGTCGAGGTGCGGGAGGCGGGCAGCGGGACGCCGCTTCCGCGGAGGGTCTCCTCGAGCCGGGCCCACGCCGCGATGATGCCCTCCGCCGGCGTGCCCCGCCCCAGGGCCCCGAGGCGTCCCTCGGCGTCGAGGGCCAGCGCCGCGCCGACCCGCTCGAGGTCGGGTCCGGCGCGGGCGTCCTCGTCGACCCCGCGGTCCTGGCGCGAGGCCAGCCACGCCCGGACGGCGGCGACGAGCAGCGCGAGGACGGCTCCGGCGACGATGGCGACGGCGAGCCAGCCGAGGGCGGTGCCGAAGACGTTGGCCTGCGAACGCGGGCCGGTGTACTTCGCGGCGTTGATCTCGGTGCGCGGTGCGAGCTGGGTGTCCTCGCCGCGGGCCTCGGAGAGGGTGCGCGTCGGGTGGGCCACCTGGATCGGCGGCTCCGGGCGCGGCACCGCCGCGGCCCAGACCACCGCGAGGCCGGCGAGGGCGGCCACGACGACCAGGACGACGGTGCCCGTCGCCCTGCGCCCCCACGGTCCCGTCGTCCGCACGGGACACACCCAACCACATGGGTGGTGGCGCCGTGGCCGATCCTTGGCGACGATGTGCACGTGGCGACGACCTTCCGGCTCCGCGCGGGCGACACCGGTCCGGTCCAGCAGTCCCCGGTGACGTGCGGCTCCGCGTGCCTCACCGTGGCCCGGATGCTCGTCGACCCGGTCTTCGCGTCCTGGGTGCGCACCGGCGAGCCGCACCCGCCCGGCTCGCCCGAGGGGGCCACCGAGGCCGAGCGGTTCGCCGCGTACGAGCGGGTCGTCATGCGACGGACCAACGGGGTGCTCGCCGGTGGGCGCCGGCCCAACCTCCCGTGGCCCCGGGCGCTCGGCACGCCGCCGTGGGGCGCGCTCCACGAGCTGGAGTTCGGCGCGTCGCGGATCGGGACGCGCTACACGGTCGACGTGCTGCGCGGTGCCGACGAGTACGGCCTCGTCGAGCGCTTCGACACGCTCGTCGACGTCGTCGCCGACGGTGAGCCGGGGCTGCTCTACATCGGCAACCGGCTGCTGCCGCGGCACGTCGTCCTCGTCCTGCCCGGTGACGGCGACCGCAGCCTCGACGTGTACGACCCGGCCACCGGGCGGGTGGGGCACCTGCGCCGCGACGCCGTGGTCCAGCACCGGCTCGGGCTCTCCGGCTGGAACGTGCCGTGGGTCGCGGTGCGCCCCACCGGGTTGCGCCGCGTCGAGGTCCGCCAGCCGGCCCCGTCCCTCGGCCCGATGCCGGCGTAGGCCCCGATGCCGCTCCCCGAGGACACCGCTCCCGGCCGCGCCCTCGAGCTGGTCGAGGAGCTCGGTCGCGTCGTCGTCGCGTCCCCGGCCGGCGTCCAGTAC
>JACXUW010000631.1 GCA_014763705.1 Micrococcales bacterium
GCCGGGACGCCGCCCGGCGGGCCCCGGCCGACCTCGACGCCCTCGCCGCCGCCGTCGCCGACCGGGCAGCGGCCGCCGCGCCGGCGCGCGGGCGAGCGCCCCGCCGGCTCGCGGACGCCCAGGACCACCGGTGGCTGCCGATCGGGCCGTCGGCGGTCCGGCGGGGCCAGGCCTCCGGGTACCCGTACGTCGCGGGGCGCATCCTCGACCTCGCGGTGTCCGAGGACGGCGACCGGGTCTACGCGCTCTCCGCGGGCGGCGGCCTCTGGTACTCGCCGGACGCCGGCGCGTCCTGGGAGCCGGTCGGTGGGTGGCAGCCCGCGGTCCCCGTGCAGGACGGCGGGCGGAGCAACGACCTCGCGGGCGGCGCGCTGCTCGTCGCGTTCGGGGCCACCGCCGCCGACGACCACGTCATGGTCGGCACCGGTGAGTACGACAGCAGCAGCCGGGCCTCCGCGGGCACCTCCGAGGGCAAGGGCGTCCTCGTCGGCGTCGGGCCGGTCGAGGCGGCCGACCCGGCGGCGGTCTGGGAGGCCGACAGCGGGGCGAGCGTCTTCACCGGCGTCTCCATCGGCCGGCTCCTGCGCCAGCCGGGCCGCCACCCCGGCGTCGTCGAGACCACGGACCCGGCGAGCCCGGACCACGGCCACAGCCCGGACCGGGTGCTCGCCTGCGCGACCTTCGGCCTCTACGTGGGCACCCGGGTGCCCGCGGGCGGTGGGCAGCCGGAGCGCTACGACTGGCAGAGCCCGGCCGCCTCGCCACCGGCCGACGCACCGGACGGCTTCGACGGGTTCGCCTTCGCCGACGGGGCCTGGGTCGACACCGGGAGCGCCGACGGCCGCCTCGTCCTGTGCTGCGACGGCTGGGGGCCGGTGGTCAGCGACGACGCCGGCGAGAACCTCGCGTTCGTCCGGCTCGGCACCGGCCTCTTCCGGGGCCTGCAGGGCCGCAGCGCCCTGGCCCTCGTCCCCGGCACCACCCGGGGCTACGTCCTCGGCCAGCTGCGCTCCGGGGAGACGGGGCTCTGGCGGCTCGACGACGTCACCGCGACCCCGGTCCGGGCGACGCGCGTGCCGGGGCTGCGTGACGACATCTTCGGCACCCGGCGGCACAACCAGCGCGACTACGACATCGCCCTGGCCGCCGTCGAGGTGGGCGGCACGGACCGCGTGTACGTCGGGGGCAGCGGCCGCCTCCTCGTCGACTCCTCACTGCTCGACGGCGCCGAGTTCGTCGCCTCGCTGTGGTGCTTCCAGGTCTCCCCGACCCCGGCGCTCGTCGCCGTCCCCGGCGTGTCCGACACCGCCGCCGGCGCCTCGTACGCCGGGCTGGTCGGGCACGACGTGCACGCCGACGTCCACGTCATCCGCGTGCTCGACCACCCGGCGTCCGGAGCCCACCCGGAGGTGCACCAGG
>JACXUW010000165.1 GCA_014763705.1 Micrococcales bacterium
TAAGTGCCGTCATCACGACACATACTGCGGGGTAGCTCGCGAGTGGGGGCGGGGAGGGGTGGTCAGGCCCCGGCGATCTCGCGCAGCGCGGCCAGGTGGGCCGTCCACGCCGCCCGGCCGGCCCGGGTCAGCGAGAGCCAGGTGCGCGGCCGCTTCCCCACGTACCCCTTGCGCACGCGCACGTAGCCGGCCTGCTCGAGCGTCGAGACCTGCTTGGAGAGCACCGAGTCCGAGACCTCGACCTCGTCGCGGACGAGGGCGAACTCGGCCTCGTCGACGCCGGCGAGGGTCGCGGTGATGCTGAACCGCACCGGCGCGTGGAGCACGTCGTCGAGCCGGTGCCGCGCGTGCGCCGGGCGCGTCGTGCCGTCGGCGCTCATGCCCGGGTCCCGCGCCGGACGACGATGCCGGCGAGGACCATCGGCAGGGCGGCCAGCACGCCGGCCAGCACGAGCAGCAGCGGGTCCTCGCCGGTCGCGAGCCCGGCCAGCTCGCGCTGGTGCTCGCGGTAGTTGAAGGTCATGACCCCGGCCATGAAGAGGACGAGGGTCCCGCCGAGGCCGGTGAAGCAGACGACCCGGGCGCGACGCGGCCAGCTGCGCGTGGCCCTCGACTGCCAGAGGGTCAGCAGCACGAGGAGCGCGGCGTAGGCAGCCATCAACGGTGTCTCCCACCTCGTTCCCTGCCCGAGACGGGACAGGGTGAGGTAGCCGCCCATGAGGAGGCCGAACCCGGCCGTGGCCAGGCCGTGAACGCGGCGGTCACCCCCGCGGCGCCGGTCGGCCTCCTCGGCGCGGGCCAGCCGCTCACGGGCCTCCTGCGGCGTCAGGTCGTCGGTCGTGGTCCCCTCGGTCGTGTCCATGGCTCGACCCTAGGCAACTACTTTCCAAAATGTCAAGTTCTTGCCGATGCGTCCCTCGGTCATCCGAGCCGCAGGTCGTGCCACGCCACCCCGAGCTCGCCGACGAGCTCGCGCAGCAGGGGGAGCGAGACGCCGACGACGGTGCCCGGGTCGCCCTCGATGCCGCGGACGTACGGACCGCCGAGCCCGTCGATGGTGAAGGCGCCGGCGACCCGCAGCGGCTCGCCGGTGGCGACGTAGGCCTCGACCTCGGCGTCCGCGAGGTCGGCGAAGTGCACGGTCGTCGAGGCCGTGCCGCCGACCATCCCGCCGGTGCCGCCGTCAGCCGGGTCGCGCAGGTCGAGCAGCCAGTGCCCGGTGTGGAGCACCCCGGAGCGCCCCCGCATCCGGTGCCACCGCGCGACCGCCTCGACGGCGTCGGCCGGCTTCCCGTGCACCTCGCCGTCCAGCTCGAGGACCGAGTCGCAGCCGAGCAGCAGGTCGGCGTCCGGCTCGCCGTGGGCGGCCACCCGGGCCGCCACGTCGTCGGCCTTTGCGCGGGCCAGCAGGAGTGCGACGTCCTCGGCGGGGAGCGGGCCGTGCTCCGCCTCCGCGGCCGCGACGGCGGCGTCCTCGTCCACGGCGGACACGAGCACCAGGGGCTCGACGCCGGCGGCCCGCAGGGTGGCGAGGCGGGCCGGCGAGGCCGAGGCGAGGAGCAGGACGACGGTCGGCGAGTGCATGGGGAGAACCTAGTCCGGCTGTGACCGGCGCCTCGTCGTGGTGGGAGGCCGAGCATCAACTACAGAGCGTAGTATTTCGGCAGGCTCCGCTGCCGGGAGCCGGCGAGGAGGCTCACGACGTGACCGACCGAGAGCTCGACCTCACCCCGCCGGCACCGATCGGGCTGGGGCGCCCGAGGTCCGGCCCGGTCCGCCGCCAGCGGGCCGAGTACGTCGACCTCCTGCCGCCGTGCAACGCGGGCTGCCCGGCGGGCGAGGACATCCAGGGCTGGCTCGGGCTCGTGCGCGACGGCCGCGACGAGGAGGCGTGGCGGAGGCTGACCGCCGACAACCCGTTCCCGGCCGTCCACGGTCGCGTCTGCTACCACCCGTGCGAGTCGGCCTGCAACCGTGCCGACCTCGACGGCGCGGTCTCGATCCACGCCGTCGAGCGCCACCTCGGCGACCTCGCCGTCGACCGCGGCTGGCGGTTCGAGCGGCCGGTCCGCCGCACCGGTCGACGCGTGCTCGTCGTGGGGTCCGGGCCGAGCGGGCTCTCCGCCGCGTACCACCTCGCCCGGCTCGGGCACGAGGTCGTCGTCCGCGACCACGGCGCCGAGCCCGGCGGGATGATGCGCTACGGCATCCCCGCCTACCGGCTGCCCCGCGAGGTCCTCGACGCCGAGGTCGACCGGCTGCGCGACCTCGGCGTCGTCATCGAGCAGGGCCACCGCGTCGTCGACCTCGAGGCCGAGCGACGGGACGGCCGGTTCGACGCGGTCTTCGTCGCCGTCGGCGCGCACCTGTCCAAGCGGGTCGACATCCCGAACCAGGACGCCCGCCGCGTCCTCGACGCGGTGACCTTCCTCCGCGACGTCGCCACCGGTGGGCGCGACGCGATCTCGGGCCGGGTCGCCGTCTACGGCGGTGGCAACACGGCGTTCGACGCGGCCCGGGTCGCCCGCCGGCTCGGCGCCGACGACACGGTCGTGGTCTACCGGCGCACCCGCGAGCAGATGCCCGCCCACGAGGAGGAGGCGGTCGACGCCGAGCAGGAGGGCATCCGCGTCAGCTGGCTGCGCACCATCGCCTCGATGGGTGAGGACGACCTGACCGTCGAGGTCCAGGAGCTCGACGCCGACGGCCGGCCGCACGGCACCGGGCGGTTCGAGACGCTCGCCGCCGACACCGTCATCCTCGCCCTGGGCCAGGAGTCCGACACCGCCTTCCTGCGCGCCGTCCCCGGGGTCCGCTTCGACGGCGACACGGTCGTCGTCACCCCCTCGACGCTCATGACCGGCGCACCCGGCGTCTTCGCCGGCGGGGACGCCGTGCCGAGCCAGCGCACGGTCACCGTCGGGGTGGGGCACGGCAAGCGCGCAGCCCGCAGCATCGACGCGTGGCTGCGCGGCGAGGTGCACACGCGACCGGCGCCGCACCCACGGGCCTCCCTCGACCTGCTCCACCTGTGGTACTTCGGGCTGCACGAGCAGCGCCACCAGCCGGTGCTGGACCCGGCCGAGCGCGTCCACGCCTTCGAGGAGGTGGTGTCCGGGCTCACCGCCGACGAGGCACGCTTCGAGGCCGGCCGGTGCCTCTCCTGCGGCAACTGCTTCGAGTGCGACGGCTGCCTCGGGGCGTGCCCCGAGGACGCGGTCGTCAAGCTCGGCCCGGGGCTGCGCTACGAGATCGACGACGCACGGTGCACGGGGTGCGGCACGTGCGCGCGCCAGTGCCCGGTCCACGCGATCGAGATGGTCCCGGAGGTGCGTGCCTGATGCGCGCCACCGTCGACGGCAACGAGGCCGCGGTCACGACGGCGTACCGCCTCACCGAGCTGTGCGCGATCTACCCGATCACACCGTCGTCGGCGATGGCCGAGCTCGCCGACGAGTGGTCGAGCCACGCCCGGCCCAACGTGTGGGGCACCGTGCCGACCGTCGTCGAGATGCAGAGCGAGGGCGGGGCCGCGGGCGCGATGCACGGGGCACTCCAGGGCGGTGCCCTGGCGACCACCTTCACCGCCTCGCAGGGCCTGCTGCTCATGGTCCCGACCATGTACAAGATCGCCGGCGAGCTGACCTCGACGGTGTTCCACGTCGCGGCCCGGTCCATCGCGGCCCAGGGCCTGTCCATCTTCGGGGACCACTCCGACGTGATGGCGGTGCGACAGACCGGTTTCGCGCTGCTGTCCTCGGCCTCCGTGCAGGAGGCCCACGACCTCGCCCTCGTGGCCCACGCCGCGACGCTGCGCACCCGCGTCCCGTTCGTCCACTTCTTCGACGGGTTCCGCACGAGCCACGAGCTGAACACGGTCGAGCTGCTCGACGACGAGGTGCTGCGGGCGCTCGTCCCCGAGGGGCTGGTGCGCGAGCACCGGATGCGGGCGATGAGCCCCGAGCGGCCGGCGGTCCGGGGCACCGCGCAGAACCCGGACGTGTACTTCCAGGCCCGGGAGACGGTCAACCCCTTCCACGCCGCCGTGCCCGGGGTGGTTCAGGCGGTGATGGACGAGCTCGCGGCGCACACCGGACGCGGCTACCGGGTCGCCGACTACTCCGGCCACCCCGAGGCCGAGCGGGTCCTCGTCCTCATGGGCTCGGGCGCCGAGACGGCCCGCGAGACGGTGGCCCACCTCGTCTCGGCCGGCGAGCGGGTCGGCGTCCTGCAGCTGCGGCTGTACCGGCCCTTCCCCACCGCGGAGCTGCTCGCCGCCCTCCCGGACACCGTGCGCACGGTGGCCGTCCTCGACCGCACCAAGGAGCCCGGGTCGGAGGGTGAGCCGCTCTACCTCGACGTCGCGGCCGCCCTGGCCGAGGCGCACGACCGCGGCGACCGGGCCACCCTGCCGCGGGTCGTGGGTGGCCGGTACGGCCTGTCCTCCAAGGAGTTCACGCCCGGGATGGTCGCCGGCGTCCTCGCCGAGCTGGCCCGTCCGGAGCCCCGGCGCCGGCTGACCGTCGGCATCACCGACGACGTCGGCGGCACGAGCGTCGAGGTCGACACGACCCTCGACATCGAGGACCCCCGGACCTTCCGCGCGGTGTTCTACGGCATCGGGTCCGACGGCACGGTCGGCGCGAACAAGAACACGATCAAGATCCTCGGGTCCGACCCGTCGGTGCACGCGCAGGCGTACTTCGTCTACGACTCGAAGAAGTCGGGCGGGCTCACCGTCTCGCACCTGCGCTTCGGACCGACCCCGGTCCGCGCCCCCTACCTCGTCTCGCGCGCCCGGTTCGTCGGCTGCCACCAGCTCGGGCTGCTCGAGAAGGTCGACGTCCTCGGCGTCGCCGACCGCGGCGCCACCGTGCTGCTCAACGCGCCGCAGCCGCCGGACGAGGTCTGGGACGCCCTGCCCGGCCCGGTCCAGGAGCAGGTGCTCGGGAAGGACCTGCGCCTGTTCACCGTCGACGCGACGGCGGTGGCGCGGGCGGCAGGCCTGCCCGGCCGCACGAACACCGTCCTGCAGACCTGCTTCTTCGCGGTCTCCGGCGTGCTGCCCCGGACCGAGGCGCTCGACCGGGTGAAGGCGGCGATCCGGCGCAGCTACGGCCGCCGCGGTGAGGAGGTCGTCCGCCGCAACGAGGCCGCGGTCGACGCGACGCTCGCCGCGCTGCACGAGGTCTCCGTGCCGGGTCGGGTCACCTCGAGCCGCCCGTTGCCGAACCAGGTGCCCTCCGACGCACCGGAGTTCGTGCGCGCCGTCACCGCGACGATGATGGCCGGGCGCGGCGACGAGCTGCCGGTCAGCGCACTGCCGGTCGACGGCACCTACCCGTCCGGCACCACCGCGTACGAGAAGCGCCGCATCTCCGACCTCGTCGCGCAGTGGGACCCCGAGACCTGCATCCAGTGCGGAACCTGCTCGTTCGTCTGCCCGCACAGCGTGATCCGATCGCGCTTCGTCGAGCCCGATGCCCTGGTCGCGGCCCCCGCGGGCTTCCCGTCCGCCCCGCTCGTCGCCGCCGGGCTGCCCGGCACGCGCTACACGCTCCAGGTGTACGCCGAGGACTGCACCGGCTGCGGGTTGTGCGTCGAGGCCTGCCCGGTGCACCCGGCCGGCCGTCCCGAGCGCAAGGCGGTGAACCTCGAGCCGCTCGCGCCGGTCCTGGAGCGCGAGCGCGAGAACGTCGCGTTCTTCGAGACCCTCCCGGTCAACGACCGGCGACGGCTCGACTTCGGGACGGTGCGCGGTACCCAGTTCCTCCAGCCCCTCTTCGAGTTCTCCGGGGCCTGCTCCGGGTGCGGCGAGACGCCCTACCTCAAGCTGCTCACCCAGCTCTTCGGGGACCGGCTCACGGTCGCCAACGCCACCGGCTGCTCCTCGATCTACGGCGGCAACCTGCCGACCACCCCGTGGACGGTCGACGCCCGCGGCCGCGGCCCGGCGTGGTCGAACAGCCTCTTCGAGGACAACGCCGAGTTCGGCCTCGGCCTCCTGCTCGCCGCCGACCTGCACACCGCGATGGCCCGCGAGCGCCTCGCCGGACTGCGCGAGGAGGTCGGCGCGGACCTCGTCGACGCGGTTCTCGCGGCCGAGCAGGTCCGCGAGGTCGACCTCGAGGCCCAGCGCGAGCGGGTCGCCGAGCTCGGCCGCCGGCTCGCCGGGATGCCGGGCCGGGACGCAGCCGACCTGCGCAGCGTCGTGGACCACCTGCTGCGCCGCACGGTGTGGGCGGTCGGCGGCGACGGCTGGGCCTACGACATCGGGTCCGGTGGCCTGGACCACGTCCTCGCCAGTGGCCGGAACGTCAACGTCCTCGTCCTCGACACCGAGGTCTACTCCAACACCGGTGGGCAGGCGTCGAAGTCGACGCCGGTCGGCGCCGTCGCGAAGTTCGCCGCCGCCGGCAAGCACACGGCGAAGAAGGACCTCGCGCTCCAGGCGATCGCCTACGGCAACGTCTACGTGGCCCGCGTGGCCATGGGGGCCGATCCGCACCAGACGCTCACCGCGCTGCGCGAGGCCGAGGCGTACGACGGGCCGTCACTCGTCATCGCCTACAGCCACTGCATCGCCCACGGCATCGAGATGCGCGACGGGCTCGACCAGCAGTACCGGGCCGTGGCCTCCGGGCACTGGCCGCTCGTGCGCTACGACCCGCTGGTGCGGGCCGCCGGCGGGAACCCGTTCCAGCTCGACTCTCCCCGGCCACGCATCCCGCTCGCCGACTACCTCTACCGCGAGCTGCGCTACCGGATGGTCCGCAACGCCGACCCCGCCGAGGCCGACCGGCTCCTCGGGCTCGCACAGGCGGCGGTCGACCAGCGCTGGCAGACCTATGAGGAGATGGCGACCCGGGGCGCCGAGCGCTTCCCGGCGGACCCGAGGAGGACGCCGTGACCGACCTCTCGACCCGCTACCTGGGGCTCGAGCTGCGCAGCCCGCTCGTCGCGAGCTCGTCGCCCGCGACGAGCGGTGTCGACCGGGTGCGGGCCCTCGCGGACGCCGGGGTCGGGGCGGTCGTCCTGCCCTCGCTCTTCGAGGAGGAGGTCGCGCGTGAGCAGCTGCGCGACCACGCGCTCGCCGAGGTGACCGAGGACGTGCACGGCGAGGCCGCCTCGTAC
>JACXUW010000166.1 GCA_014763705.1 Micrococcales bacterium
GTCATCCCCGCGGCGCCGACGGCGTCCGTGCCGCCGCGCAGGGCCTGCTTCCCGGCCAGGTCCGCCCCGACGCCCAGCGCCCCGAGGTCCCCGATCGACTGCAGGACGCCCCGCGCGTCCTCACCCGACCGCGAGGCCGTCGGGCGCAGCACGGTCCGCGCGCTGGTCAGCACGTCGTCGGCGAGCCGCACGAGGACCCCGGCCGGACGCCGTCGGACCTCGGCGCACGACAGCTCGTGGGCGAGGGCCGCGACCCGCTCACCGGGGTCGAGCGCGGTCCACTGCGGGAGCCCGACGACGAGCGCCGCACCGCCGAGGTAGCCGGTGGGCAGCACGTGCACCTCGTAGGTGGTGTCGACGAACACCGCGCTCGGCGCTCGCGCGCCGACCGCCGCCGCGACGGCCCCCGCGAGGCCATGGAGTCCCGGCGCCTCCGCCGGCGTCATCCGGACGGCCCGGCGCGGCACCCGCCGGGGGCGAGGCAGCAGCTGCCAGAACAGCAGGACGCCCACGACCGCCCAGAGGACGCGGGTCCAGCCGTCGTCGAGCACGAGCAGGACGACCCACGCCGCGACGACCAGGAGCAGGGCTCCGACGACGACCACTGCGAGGAGCACGGCGGGACCCGCACCGCGTCGGCTCCCGCGTCCGGTCGGCGTCGACATCGGTACCCCCGTTCACCGGGGCGGCCACGCGGCCACCGTGGGTCGAGGCTAGCGCCGCGGCACCGTGGAGCGCACCGGGGTCAGGCGCCGACGGTCCACTTCTCGCCGTCCCAGTAGCGGGTCCGGCGGCGGGAGTGCGGTGCGGGGTACCAGCCGGGCGCGAGCCCGTTGCGGCCGGAGCCACCCATGTCCTTGACGATCCGCCGGGTGTGGAACGCGGGCACCAACGCCGCGAGCACCCCGACGGTGCAGCCCACGGTGAGGACGTAGAGGCCGAGGCCGGCGTCCAGGGTGGACCCGTGGAGGGCGTCGACGACGACCGGCGCCGAGTCCGTGAACCACGTGGGCCGGCCGAGGACGTCGAGCGGGCGCAGCACGAGCACCCACAGGACGAAGGTGATGAACGAGGTGGAGGCGAGGCCGACGAGCGCGGCGACCCGCCAGACCGGCCCGACGTAGCGGATCCGGGTGATGATCAGGGCCACGCCCATGAGCAGCACCCAGGCGCCGGTGATCGTGATGTACGACCGGAAGGGGGCGTCGAAGCCGACCGTCCCGGCCCGGGCGTGCAGCCCGAGGGGGCCCCAGATGCCGTCGGGGACGGGGTCGCCGCTCACGGAGAACACCGGCAGCAGGGTGCCGAGCATGACGATCCCGGCGCCGAGGCCCATGGTCAGCCCGGCGATGGCGTGGCTCCTGCTGTGTCTGACCTCGGCCATCTCACTCCTCCCAGCGAACGAGGCGAGTGTGACACCGGTCATGGCCTCCGGCGGGCCAGTTCGCGAAAACTCGGTCCGGCCGGCCATCCGCCGCGGTGGCGCCCGTGCTCGAGGGTCAGTCGCCGACCGTCCCCGTGACCTCGCGCAGGAGGGTCCACAGGGCCTCGACGTCCTCCCGCTCGGTGGCCTCGGCGCCGACCGAGACGCGCACCATCCAGCGGCCGTCGAGCTGGCTGGCGCCGAGGAAGACCCGCCCGGTCGCGTTCGCCGTCTCGACCCACGCGAGCGTGTGCGCGTCGAGGGCGTCGCCGGTCAGGCCCTCGGGCTCGTGGCGCAGGCAGACCGTCTGCAGCGTGACCGGCGCGAGCACCCGCCACCCCGGCTCGGCCTCGACCTGCTCGGCCAGCCAGCGGGCGTTCTCGAGGTCGCGCCGCAGCCGGGCCCGGATCGCCTCGACGCCGTCCAGCCGCAGGTGGAACCACAGCTTGAGGGCGCGGAACCGCCGGCCCAGCGGGATGCCCCAGTCCTTGTACTGGACGACCTCGGCGTCGGTGCTCGCGCGCAGGTAGCTCGGCGTCGTCGACATCACCGAGACGAGCTCGTCGACGTCGCGGACGTACAGCAGCGAGGTGTCGAGCACCGTCCCCATCCACTTGTGCGGGTTCCAGGCGAGGCTGTCGGCGTCGTCGACGCCCGCGAAGAGGTGACGCATCTCGGGCAGCAGCATCGCGGAGCCGGCCATCGCCGCGTCGACGTGCACCCACGCCCCGTGCTCGCGGGCCACCTCGACGATCGCCGGTACCGGGTCCATCGCGGTGGTCCCGGTCGTGCCGACGGCCGCGACGACGACGGCCGGCACCCGGCCGGCGGCGACGTCGTCGGCCATCGCCCGGCGCAGGGCCGCGGCGTCCATCGCGTAGGTGACCGGGTCGACGTCGACGTACCGGAGGTTGTCGGCCCCGAACCCCGCGAGCAGCACCGCCTTCGGGACCGAGCTGTGGGCGTGCGGCGAGGTGTAGGCGACGAGCGGCGCGTCGAGGGACTGCAGCCCGCCACGGTGCTCGGAGCCGTCGCTGGCCCGCTCGCGGGCGGCGAGCATCGCGACGAGGCAGGCCGTCGACGCCGTGTCCTGGATGGCTCCCCGCCACTCCGGCGAGAGCCCGCACAGCTCGCGGAGCCAGTCGGTGACGACCTGCTCCACCTCGGTGAGCGCCGGCGCCGACTGCCAGGTGATGCCGAGCGCGCCGATCCCGCCGGAGGCGATGTCGCCGAGCACGCTGGCCAGGCTCGCGTTGCTCGGGAACCAGCCGTAGAAGCCGGGGTGCTGGGTCTGGGTGACACCGGGGACGACGACGCGCTCGAGGTCGGCGAGCACCTCGGCGAACGGCTCGGGGGCGTCGGGGGCGTGCGCGGGCAGGGCCGCCCGGACCTCGCCGGGGCGCACCTGCGCGGCGACCGGGAGGTCGGGGACGCGGGCCCGGTGGTCGGCGATCCAGTCGACCAGGGCGTGGCCGGCGGCGCGGAACTCCTCGGGCGTCATGGCGTCATCGTGTCCGGTGGGCTCAGATGCGCTCGACCGTGGCGGTCAGCGGACCGCCGGCGTCACCGGTGTTGACGGTGCCCCGCCGCTCGATGAGGACGGCGCTCACCTCCTCGTCCGCGTGCGGGCAGTGCTCCACCCCGCGCGGCACGACGTACAGCTGACCCGGCCCGAGGACGACGTCGCCGTCGCGCAGCCGGATGGTCAGCTCGCCGTCGACGACGAGGAACAGCTCGTCGCTCTCGTGGGTGTGCCAGACGAAGTCGCCCTTCACCTTGACGACCTTGACCTCGTGCTCGTCGAGCTCCGCGACGACCTTCGGCGACCAGTGCGCGGAGAAGAGCGACAGCTTCTCGGCGAGGTCGACCGGCACCACCGGCGCGGCAGCCATCGGCGTCAGAGGTTGATCATGTGGCCGGCGATGCCCTCGACGGCCTCCTTGACCGCCTCGGACAGCGTCGGGTGCGCGAAGACGTTGCGGGAGACCTCGTCCGCGGTGAGGTCCCACTTCTGCGCGAGGGTCAGCACGGGCAGCAGCTCGGTGACGTCGGGGCCGATCATGTGCGCGCCGATGATCTCGTTGTGCTCGGCGTCGGCGACGACCTTGACGAACCCGACCGCGTCGCCGAGCCCCATCGCCTTGCCGTTGGCCGAGAACGGGAACTTGGCCGTCTTGACGTCGTAGCCCTTCTCCTTGGCCTGCGCCTCGGAGTAGCCGAACGACCCGATCTGCGGGTGGCAGTAGGTGGCGCGCGGGATGAAGTCGAACTCGACCGGCATCGTCTCGGCCCCCGCGAGGTGCTCGGCGGCGACGACCCCCTGCGCCTCGGCGACGTGGGCGAGCATCAGCTTGGCCGTACAGTCGCCGATGGCGTAGACGTTCTCGACGTTGGTGCGGCCGTACTCGTCGATGGCGATGGCGCCGCGCTCGGTGAGCTGCACGCCGGTGGACTCCAGGCCGTAGCCCTCGGTGCGCGGCGCGAAGCCGATCGCCGAGAGCAGCTTGTCGGCCTCGAGCACCTGCTGGTCACCGCCGGCGGCCGGCGAGACGGTGACGCGCACCCCGGAACCGGTGTCCTCGACCGCCTCGACCTTGGTGCCGAGCATGACCTTCACGCCGAGCTTCTTGTAGTGCTTGAGGAGCTCCTTGGAGATCTCCTCGTCCTCGGTCGGGACCATCCGGTCGAGGAACTCGACGATCGTGACGTCGACCCCGAAGTTCTTCATGACGTAGGCGAACTCGACGCCGATCGCGCCCGAGCCGGCGATGACGATCGAGCCGGGGAGGTTCTCGTCGAGGATCTGCTCCTCGTACGTGACCACGTTCTTGCTCACCTCGACGCCCGGGAGCATCCGGGTCACGGCGCCGGTGGCGATGATCAGGTGGTCGAAGGTCAGCTGCCGGGTCGAGCCGTCGTTGAGGGCGACGTCCATCGAGGTGGCGCCGGTCAGCGTGCCCCAGCCGTCGATCTCCTCGATCTTGTTCTTCTTCATGAGGAAGTGGACGCCCTTGACGATGCCGGCCGACACCTTGCGTGAGCGGGCGTGCGTGGCGCCGTACTTCATCGTCGCCTCCCCCTCGATGCCGTAGAGCTCCCTGTCGTGCTGGAGCGTGTGGGCCAGCTCGGCGTTCTTGATGAGCGCCTTGGAGGGGATGCAGCCGACGTTGAGACACACCCCGCCCCAGTACTTCTTCTCGACGACCGCGACCTTCTTCCCGAGCTGGGAGGCGCGGATCGCCGCGACGTACCCACCGGGACCAGCACCGAGCACCACGACGTCGAAGTCAGCCATGCCGGTCAGCCTATCGGGGCGGGTGGGTGGCTCCGACGCTCAGCCCAGCCCGCGCAGGGTGAGGTGCACCGCACGGGCCACCGGAGCCGCCGTGTCGCTGCCGTTGCCGCCCTGGGCGACGACCGCCGCGACGACCCAGCGGGGACGCGAGGCCGGAGCGTACGAGACGAACCACGAGGTGTCCCGCTTCCCCACGACCTCGCCCGTCCCGGTCTTGCCGGCCACCGGCCAGTCGGCCGGCATCGTCCGGAAGGCGCCGGCGGCCGTGCCCGACGTGACGACCCGGCGCAGTCCGGCCCGCAGGTAGGCGTCGGTCGCGGCGGTCATCGGTGCCCGGTGGGCGGGGCCGGCCGCGACCCGGGCCCGCTCCCCCGACACCGGGTCGACGAGCGCGGCGGCGAGCCGGGGGGTGCGGACCGTGCCGCCGTTCGCGATCGCCGCGTAGGCGACCGCCATCTGGAGGGGGGTGGCGAGGACGTCCCCCTGCCCGATGGCGAAGTTCGCGGCGTCCCCGGCGCGCAGCTGCCACCCGGAGGCGCAGTTCTCCCTGGCGACCGCCGTGAGGAAGCTCCGCCGCTCGCGGTCGGCGACCTCCGGGTACCCGGTGCGGGCGCGCCGGCACAGGTCGGCGCGCTGCTGCTCCCACTGGTCCTGCCGCCAGGTGCGGTCGGGGATGCGACCCGCCGACTCCGAGGGCAGGTCGATGCCGGTCGGTGCGCCGAGCCCGAGCCCCCGGGCGGTCGCCGCGAACGGGTCGGGCGTCGTCGACCGCGCGGCGAGGCCGCCCTGGCGCTGCCACGCCGAGTAGGCGAGCTGGTAGAAGACGGTGTCGCACGAGATCTCGAGTGCCCGGGCGAGGCTGATGTGGCCCTGCGGCGCGGACTCGTAGTTGTGGAAGTCGCGGTCCCCGATCCGGTACACCGCCGGGCAGTCGTACGAGGCCCCGAGCGAGCGGCCGTCGCGGACCGCCGCCGCGACCGAGGCCGGCTTCATCGTGCTCGCCGGGGCGAACCCGACGTCGGTGGCCCGGGAGAGCAGCGGGGTCCCCGAGCGCGCACCGGTCAGCCGGGCGTAGTCGGCGGCCGAGATGCCACCGGTCCACACGTTGGGGTCGTAGGTCGGCGCGCTGGCCAGCGCCGCGACGGCGCCGGTGCGCGGGTCGAGGACGACGACGGCCCCGGAGTCGGCCGGCCACCCCCGGGTGCGCGCCCGGCGCATCTCGGCGGCCAGCGCCCGCTCGGCGCTCGCCTGGACGACGGCGTCGAGGGAGGTGACGAGGTCGCGCCCCGGGACGGGGTCGGTGCGCGAGACGACGCCGGTGACGAGGCCGCGCGGGTCGACCGAGACGACCGTGCGGCCGGGGGTGCCGCGCAGCTCGTGGTCGTACTGCTGCTCGAGCCCGGCCCGCCCGACGAGCTCGTCGGGGGTGAGGCTCGGGTCGGCGGCGACGTCCTCGGCGGTGGCCCGCCCCAGGTAGCCGAGCACCTGCGCGGCGAGCGCCCCCTCGGGTCGCGGGTAGCTGCGGACCGGGGTCGAGGTGACGGCGACCCCGGGGAAGCGGCCGGGCTGCTCGACGAGGGCGAGCGCCCGCACCGGGTCGACGTCCGTGGCGAGCGGCACCGGCACCTGCGGCGACCCGCTCCAGCAGGCCGGCGCGCCCGGCGCGCCCGGCTCGCCGCAGAGCCACGTCCGGCCGAGGAGGTCGGCCGCCGGGAGCCCGAGCACGGCCGCGACGTCCCGCACCTCCGCGTCCGCCGCGGGGCGGTCGTCGGCGAGGACCCGTCGCTCGAGGGTGACGACGGTGCTCGTCCGGTTGTCGGCGAGGACCCGGCCGGCGCGGTCGAGGATGCGTCCGCGCAGGGCCGGGACGACGACCGTCCGGGTGTCGAGCGCGGCGGCCCGGGCGGCGAGGCCGTCCGCCTCGGCGAGCTGGACCTGTCCGAGGCGGACGACGAGCCCGGAGAAGGCGACGACGACGGCCGCGACGAGCGTGAGCAGGCGGCCGCGGTGCCGGGTGGTGCGCCTCACCCGAACCGCCCGCGCACCGCCGCGCGCTCGGCCCGCACGACGACGGGGACGACGAGCGCGCCGAGGGTCGCGGTGAGGAGGCACCGGACGGCGACGTCGGCGAGCCCGACCGGTGCCTGGACCGCGAGCGCGCGCACGACGTCGACCCCCTCGACGACGACCGATGCGAGGAGGGTGACCGCCGCGACCCGCGGGGCGGCCACCGGGCCCGTCACCCGCAGGCGCCCGGCGAGCATCCCGGCGGCGGCGTACACGAGGGCGTGCACGCCGAGCACCTCGGCGCCGGGGGGCACGAGGTCGAGGACCCATCCGCCGACGAGGCCCGCGACCGCCCCGGCGACCGGCCCGCGCCACAGCGCCCAGGCGACGACGAGGACGACGACGAGG
>JACXUW010000167.1 GCA_014763705.1 Micrococcales bacterium
CTGCACCCCGGGGTCGAACAGCGGCGGCGGCTCGAGCAGCGCGCCGTCCGGCATGCACCTCGATGGGTGACGTCATCGCCGGGATGCTCGAGGGCGCCGTCCGGGAGCAGGCGTCCCGACCCCGGCCGCTGGGCCCTCCCCTCCCTCCGGGTCTCGCGACATGCGGATGACCGGAGCGAACCTTCCGCATGTCGCGCGACCCTGAGCGCGCCCGCGCGACCTGGAGCGCGCCCGCGGACCTGGAGCGCGCGCGCGGACCCGGACGCGGGGTCGGTGGCGTCCGGGCAGGCGCGCCGGCGCAATGCGGTTGCGGTGACCGCGGGGTGCCGAGGTAGCGTGGGCGGACCATGGAGAGCTGACCCCACGCCACGCTCGCGCCCGAGGCCCCGCCCGGCGAGCACCCGCACCGCACCCCGCGTGGAGCCTCCGTGTCAGCACCCTCCCCCCTGCTCGTCCGCGACCTCGTCGTCTCCTTCGACGGCGCGCCGGTCCTCGACGGCGTCTCGCTCACCGTGCCCCCCGGCCACCGGGTCGGGCTCGTCGGCGAGAACGGCTCCGGGAAGTCCACCCTGCTGGCCTGCGCCGCAGGGATGCTCGCTCCGACGTCCGGGGCGGTCAGTGCGCCGGCCGACGTCGGGTACCTCCCGCAGGACTCCGGCCTCGACCCCACCGCCACGGTCGGGGACGTGCTCAGGGATGCCCTGGCGCCGCTGCACCGCCTCACCGCCGAGGTCGAACACCTCGCCGGCGCACTCGCCGCTCGCCCCGGTGACGCGGCCACCTCCGCGGCGTACGACGACGCCCTGGCCCGGGCGGTGGCCCGCGACGCGTGGGACGCGGCGCGCCGCGCCGAGGTGGCGGCCCACGCCCTCGGGCTGGAGCGCATCCCCGCTGCGCGACCGGTCGGGGCGATGAGCGGCGGCGAGCGCCAGCCGGGTGCGCTCGCGGCCCTCCTCGTCCGCCGACCGGACGCGCTGCTCCTCGACGAGCCGACCAACCACCTCGACGACGCCGCGCTCGAGTTCCTCGAGGCCGAGCTCGTGGCGATGCCCGGTGCCGTCCTGGTGGCCAGCCACGACCGGGTCCTCCTCGAGCGGGTCTGCACCGGTGTCGTCGACCTCGACCCCCGCCACCGCGGCACCGACGGCGTGGGCGGGGCGTCGTGGACCGGCTCTTTCGCCGACTACCGCGCGGCGAAGGCCGCGGCCCGGCGCCGGTGGGAGGAGCAGTGGCTCGAGGAGCGCGAGCTCGTCGCCGACCTCCGTGAGCGCGCCGTCACCCGTGAGGGCGCAGTGGCGCACGGGCGCGGTCCGACCGACAACGACAAGTTCGTCCACGCGTTCAAGGGGTCCCGCGTGCAGACCGCCGCGCGCCGCCGGGCCCGGGACGCCGAGCGCCGGCTCGAGCGCATCGTCCGCGACCCCGTGCCACGGCCGCCCGCCCGGCTGCGGCTCGACGTCGACCTCGGGCCGGCCGGGACCTCGACCGCGGCCTCGGGCATCCGGGTCCGGGACCTCGAGGTACCGGGGCGGCTGCGGCTGGGACGCCTCGACGTCACGTCCGGGGAGCACCTCCTCGTCACCGGCCCCAACGGCTGCGGCAAGTCGACGCTGCTCGCGGCCCTCGCCGACGCCGGCCGGCACCGCGGTGTCGAGGTCGGTGGCCGGGTGGCCCTGCTGGCCCAGGACACCACCGTCGCGCAGCCCCGGCGCACGCCCCAGCAGCTCGTCGCGGAGAGGCAGGGCGTGCCGGAGGCGGAGGCGCGGAGCCTCCTCCTGCCGCTCGGGCTGGTCCACCCCCGCGACGTGGCCCGACCGGTGGGCGACCTCAGCCTGGGCCAGCAGCGGCGGCTGGCGCTGGCCCTCGTCGTGCTCACGCGCCCGGACGTCATCCTCCTCGACGAGCCGACCAACCACCTGTCGCTCACGCTCGTCGACGAGCTGGAGGACGCGGTCGACGCCTCCCCGGCGACGGTGGTCATCGCGTCGCACGACCGTTGGCTGCGACGACGGTGGGGTGGACCGGAGCTGGCGCTCGGCCCGGCGCCGCGACGTGGCTCCTCGGGTGCCGCGGCCGCGTCTACGGTGGACCGATGAGCACCCGCGTCCTGCTCGTCAGCGACACCCACCTCCCGAAGCGCGCGAAGGACCTGCCGGCGCCCCTCTGGGCGGCCGTGGACGAGGCCGACCTCGTCGTGCACGCCGGCGACTGGGTGGACGTCGCGACGCTCGACGCGCTCGAGGCCCGCAGCGCCCGGCTGCTGGCCTGCTGGGGCAACAACGACGGTCCCGAGCTGCGGGCCCGGCTGCCGGAGGTCGCCCGCGCGACCGTCGAGGGGGTGCGGGTCGGCGTCGTGCACGAGACGGGGGCGAAGCAGCGTCGCGAGGAGCGGATGCGCACGGAGTACCCGGACGTCGACCTGCTCGTGTTCGGGCACAGCCACATCCCCTGGGACACCGCGCACGACGGCCTGCGGCTGCTCAACCCCGGCTCACCGACCGACCGCCGGCGCGAGCCGGACTTCACCTGGATGACGCTGCGGCTCGAGGCGGGCGGCATCCACGACGTGACGCTGCACCGCCTGGCGCCGCGCGGGGGTCAGGCGGGGGCGTCGGCGAAGCGCAGATAGGGACGGACCTCGTCGACGTTCTCGAACCGCTCGCGGGCATCCTCGGTGGAGAGGGTGGGCGCGACGATGACGCGGTCGCCGGGGGTCCACTCGGCGGGCGTCGAGACCGGAGCGGCATCGGTCTGCTGGAGCGCGTCGAGAGCCCGCAGGATCTCGGTGAAGTTGCGCCCCACCGACTTCGGGTAGGTGATGGTCAACCGGACCTTGTCGCTCGGGTCGACGATGAAGACCGAGCGGACGGTCGAGGTGTCGCCCTCGCCGGGGTGGATCATGTCGTAGGCCCGGGCGACCGCGCGGTCCTGGTCGGCGACGATCGGGAAGTCGACCTCGACCCCCGCGACGTCCGCGATGTCGGGCACCCACCGGCGGTGGTCCTCGAGGGAGTCGACGGAGACCGCGATCGGCTTCGCGTTGCGGGCGGCGAACTCGCCGGCCAGGGCGGCGGTCCGGCCGAGCTCGGTCGTGCACACCGGGGTGAAGTCCGCCGGGTGGCTGAAGAGGACGGCCCAGGCGCCTGCCTTCCAGTCGTGGAACGAGATGGGGCCGGCGGTGGTGTCGGCGGTGAAGTCCGGGGCGGTGTCGCCGAGGTGGAGGGACATCGATAACTCCTCGAGTGCTCAGGTATCACTCGACGTTATTGCATGGTGCGCCCGGCCGTCGCACCGCCCGCACTCCGGACACCCCCGACGTCGCCGGCGCCGCGCCCCGGGACGTCGTCCGCCGACGGTCAGCGGGTCGCGGCGGCCAGGTGGGCCGCGAGGGCCGCCACCGCGGTGCGTAGGTCGGGGCCCCCGACCACGGTGAAGGGCACCGGGATCCGCGCGAGGTCCTCGGCATACCCGCGCGGGTTGCTCGTCGTCCCGACGAGGCGGGTGCGCCCCTCGTCGGCGGCCTCCAGCCGGCCCATGGTGCGGGGCAGCCAGGCCACCTCGGCGAGCGGTGCCTCGATGAGGACCTCGGTCGGATGCTCCCACCCGGCGGCGAGGTGCTCCTCGAGCGAGCCGACGGGGTCGAGGTCGTCGGGCAGCCGGAAGGTGCGGTCCAACGGTTCGACCCGGTGGATCCGGTCGACGCGGTAGGTGCGGACCGTGCCCGAGCGCACCGACCGGCACAGGAGGTACCAGCGGCCGTGCCGCACGACGACGGCCCACGGCTCGACCTCGGTCGTGAACTCGCGGCCGTTCTCGGAGCGGTACAGCACGGCGACGCACCGGTTCTCGCTGCGGGCCCGGACGAGGTCGACGGTCGTCGCGGGGTCGGGACGGGCGGCGCCTCGGTCGGGGGCGGCGGCCGTGCTGCGCCGCACGACGTCGGCCTGGTCCGCGACGTGCTGTGGCATCGCCCGGAGCAGCTTGGCCACCGCGGCGCCGACGGGGTCGTCCGGGTCGGCCGCGGGGTGGTGGCCGTCGAGCACCGCCATCACCAGCCCGAGCGCCTCGGCCGAGCTGAACACGAGCGGAGGGAGGCGGGTGCCGCGGCCGAGCCGGTACCCGCCGGCCGGCCCCCGGGTGGACTCGACGGGGATCTCGGCGTCCCGGAGGATGCCGACGTAGCGGCGGATCGCCCTCGCGGACACCCCCAGTCGCTCGGCCAGCCGCTCGGCGGTGATGCCGGGCTGGTCCTGGATGGCCTCCATCGTGATGAGGGCCCGCGCCGCGGGGCTGGTGTCGGGTCGCACGGGGTCGATCCTCGTCCCGGACGCGTTCCGTCCGCAACCGCCCCTACGGTCGGTCCATGACCGAGATCCTGCTCCTCCACCACATCCAGGGCCTGACCGAGGGCGTCGTCACACTCGCCGACTCCTTCCGGTCGGTGGGCCACACCGTGCACACCCCGGACCTCTTCGAGGGGCGGACCTTCGGGTCGATCGACGAGGGCGCCGAGTACGTCGGCTCGGTCGGCTGGGACGTCATGCGCGGGCGCGGTGTCGCGGCGGCCGACGGACTCCCGGACGGCCTCGTCGTCGCCGGCATCTCACTCGGGGTGATGGCCGCGCAGCAGCTCGCCCAGAACCGCCCGGGGGTCGCCGGCGCCCTCCTCTACGAGGCCTTCGCCGACCCGTCGAACTTCGGCTCGTGGCCCGAGGGCCTCCCGGTGCAGGTGCACGGGATGGCCGACGACCCGTTCTTCGGGAAGGAGGGCGACCTCGACGCCGCCCGCGAGTTCGTCGACGGGCGTGCCGGCGCAGAGCTGTTCGTCTACCCGGGCGACGTCCACCTGTTCGTCGACCGCTCGCTCCCGTCCTACGACGCGGAGGCGACGCGGCTCGTCGTCGAGCGCTCCCTCGCGATGCTCGAGCGCCTGCCGTGAGCAGCACCGCGCCCGTCCCGCCGCCGTGGGAGCCCCCGCTCGCCGGGACGGAGGAGGAGCAGCTGCTCGGTGCCCTCGACCGCCAGCGCGCCACCTTCCGGTGGAAGGTCGACGGCCTCGATGCGGTGGGCCTCGATGCGGGCATCCCGTCGTCCCGGCTGACCCTCGGCGGCCTCCTCAAGCACCTCGCCGTCGCCGAGGACTTCCACTCGACGGAGAAGCTCTCCGGCACGCCGATGCCCGCCGTGTGGGACGACAACGGATGGGCGGACGACGACTCGTGGGAGTTCACCTCTGCGGCGTCCGACGAGCCCGCGAAGCTCTACGCGCTGTACGACGGGGCGGTCGAGCGCCACCGCGCCCTCGTGCGGGCGGCCCTCGACGAGCGCGGTCTCGACGGGGAGGCGCACGTCTCGATGCCCGACGGCCGGCACGCGAGCATCCGGCGTCTGCTCCTCGACCTGCTCGAGGAGTACGGCCGGCACACCGGCCACGCCGACCTGCTCCGCGAGGCGGTCGACGGGCGGGTCGGCGAGGACCCGCCCGACGACTGGCGTCCGGCTCGGTGACGCTCCCGGTGGCCGGGCGAGGTCCGGGATCGCTCCCGCCGACACTCCGCTGGCGCTCAGGCGTTCTCGCGCAGGTAGCGCCCGAAGTGCGGCACGGTGAAGGCGATGAGCCCACGCTCCCCCGAGTAGATGAGGCCCTTCTTGAGCAGGGCGTCGCGGGCCGGCGACAGCGACTGCGGCTTCCGACCCAGGTGGGCGGCCACCTCGGCGGTCGGCACGGCGTCGGCGTCGTCGGTGCCCCCGGCCGCGGCCGCCACCTCGGCCATGGCCCGGAGGTACTCGCGTTCGCCGGGCGTCGCCCGCTCGTACCGGGAGCCGAAGAAGCCGACGGCCAGCTCGGCCTCGGCCTCCGGGGATGCCACCTCCACGTCGACGGCGGTGATCGGCGATCCGGGGGCTCTGTCCCACACGGCCTTTCCGTACGCCTGGATGAAGTACGGGTAGCCGCCGGTGGCCGCGTACATGGCGGTCAGGGCGTCGGGCTCGAACGTGGCCCCCTCCTCGTCGGCCGGCCGGACGAGAGCGGCATCAGCGGCCGCACGGTCGAGCCGGTCGATGCGCGAGTAGCGGAAGAGCCTCTCCGAGTATGACTTCGACGCGGAGAGCACCGCCGGGAGGTGCGGCAGACCGGCTCCGACGACGATGAGAGGCAGCCCGGTCTGGCTGATCTCGTGGGCCGCGGCACACAGGGCGGAGACGTCGTCGGGCTCGAGGTCCTGCATCTCGTCGATGAACACCGCGATGCCGCGACCGGTGTCCGCGGCCATCCCCCCGAGGTCGGCGAGCAGCTCGACGAGGTCGATCTCGATGTCGCCGGAGTCCGCGCGGCCGGCGACGGCCGGCGCGGTGATGCCCGGGTTCCACCGGTCGCGCAGCCTCGGGGCGGACCGGCCGCGCCCAGAGGCCCCGACCGGCTCGCGCTGGGCGAAGGAGCGGATGACGCCGAGCGCGTGGTCGCCGGCGCCGCCGGCCGGACCGAGCTCGCGCACCGCCTGGTGCAGGGCACTCGACAGCGGCCGGCGCAGCGACTGGTCCGGGCGCGCCTCGAGCTTGCCCGTCCCCCATCCGGCCCGGACCGCGGCGGAGCGCAGGGCGTTGAGGAGGACGGTCTTGCCGACGCCGCGCAGCCCGGTGAGCACGACCGACCGCTCCGGCCGGCCGCGGGCCACCCGCTCGAGAACGACGTCGAACGCGTCGAGCTGCTCGTCGCGCCCGGCGAGCTCGGGGGGTCGCTGGCCGGCGCCGGGGGCGTACGGGTTCCGGATCGGGTCCACGATCGGAGGGTATGCGCTTCTCTAGCGTCCGTCCGATACATCCTGAGAGAGGCCGAGCGTGTCGCCGTCCCGGATGCTGCGCCCCCGCTGCGCCCGACTCATTGCGCATCTCCCACCTCCACGAGCCCGGACGGGGCCCCGGCCGTGGGTGATTCGCAAGAAGTCGGGACGGGGCGGGTCGAGGGCACTCTGCCGGTGTCTAGGAGCGGCCCTAGACGCGGCCATACAGACGCATCGACAACGGCGCTGTGACGGTCCGGATGCGACGGTCCGGATGCGACGGTCCGGATGCGACGGTCCGGATGCGACGGTCCGGATGCGACGGTCCGGATGCGACGGTCCGGATGCG
>JACXUW010000632.1 GCA_014763705.1 Micrococcales bacterium
GTTGATGACCTTGCGGATGCGCTCGGAGCCGCCCTCGGGCGCGAAGGTGAGGCCCGACCGGCGACCGTTGCGGGTCAGCTCGTTCGCGAGGTCGATGTTGAAGGCGTCGACGCGCGTGGACGGCAGCGAGAGACCGGTGTTGGTGCCCTCGTAGCGGTCGGCGAGACCCTTCGTGACGTCGGCGATCTCGGAGTGGTCGGCGCTGCTCAGCGAGAGCAGCCCCACCTCCTCGAAGCCGGTCGCCGCGAGCCCGCGCTCGACCATCTCGCCGATACCGGTGATCGAGCGCTCGCGCACCGGGCGGGTGATCATCCCGGCCTGGCAGAAGCGGCAGCCACGGGTGCAGCCGCGGAAGATCTCGACCGACATCCGCTCGTGCACCGACTCGGCGAGCGGCACGAGCGGCTGCTTCGGGTACGGCCACGCGTCGAGGTCCATGACGGTGTGCTTGCTGACCCGCCACGGCACACCCGGCCGGTTCGGGGCGACCCGCTGGATGCGGCCGTCGGGCAGGTAGGTGACGTCGTAGAAGGCCGGGACGTACACGCCACCGGTGCGGGCGAGCCGCAGCAGCAGCTCCTCGCGGCCACCGGGCCGACCCTCGCGCTTCCAGTCGCCGACGATGTCGGTGACCGCGAGGACCGCCTCCTCGCCGTCACCGATGATCGCCGCGTCGATGAAGTCGGCGACCGGCTCGGGGTTGAACGCGGCGTGGCCACCGGCGACGACGACCGGATGGGTGTCGTCGCGGTCGGCCGCGTGCAGCGGGATGCCGGCGAGGTCGAGGGCGGTGAGCATGTTCGTGTAGCCGAGCTCGGTCGAGAAGGACAGCCCGAAGAGGTCGAAGTCGCCGACCGCGCGGTGGGCGTCGACGGTGAACTGCGGGACACCGTGCTCGCGCATCAGCGCCTCGAGGTCCGGCCACACGGCGTAGGTGCGCTCGGCGAGGGCGTCCGGGCGCTCGTTGAGCACTTCGTAGAGGATCATGACGCCCTGGTTCGGGACCCCCACCTCGTAGGCGTCGGGGTACATGAGGGCCCACCGGACCGTGCCGTCGCCGCCGACCTCCCACGGCTTGACCGTCGAGTTCAGCTCGCCGCCGACGTACTGGATCGGCTTGCTCACCTGCTCGAGCAGCGGCTCGAGGGCAGGGAAGAGGGACTCACCGGGCATCCCCCAAGGGTAGGTCGCCGTTCTCACGAGCCCAAAACGTCCGGCGCCGCGGACTGTCGGACCGGCCCCGCGGGTGACAGGCTCGGCGCATGAGCGAAGAGCAGCACGCCGACCTCGTCGTCCTCGGCCTGGGTCCCGGCGGCGAGTCGGTCGCCACCGAGGCCGCGAGGGCCGGCCTCTCCGTCGTCGGGGTGGACGAGCGCCTCGTCGGCGGCGAGTGCCCGTACTACGGG
>JACXUW010000168.1 GCA_014763705.1 Micrococcales bacterium
CGGCCACGGCGTCCTCGGGGCGGCTGGGCGAGGGGCGGACGGGGGTGGCGCGCGTCGTCGTCAGCCCGGTCATGACGACCGGGCCGGCGAACCCGTCGCGGACGTCGTGCGGGTTCCACGTCGGGGGCACCCGCGGTCCCGGCGCGAACGACTCGTCGAGGCGCAGGGTCACCCGCGTGCGCCCGTCGGCCGTCAGCGTGCGGGCCACGGCGGTGGCGAGGTCGGCGAGCCCCGCCCGTCCGGCGACCGCGTCCGCGTCGCCCCGTCCCGGCGCGAGGAGCATGTCGCCGCGCACGACGAGGACGAGGTCGCGCGAGCCGGGCCCGGCGACGAGGGTGGTCGGGATGCGGGCGTGCAGGTCGAGGGTCTCGGCGACGGCGAGCGCGGCGAGCAGCTTGGCCGTCGAGGCCGGGACGCGGGGGGTCGTCGCGGCGACCGACCAGAGCTCGGTGCCGGTCAGCCCGTCGCGGATGCTGAGCCCCAGCCCGCCGCGCAGCGCGGGGTCGCCGGACGCCGCCCGGACGGCCCGTTGCAGGCCGGCCGCCGTCGGGACCGGGGCGTCCGAGCCGGTGGCGGTCAGGAGGTCGTCCGTGGCGCTCGGCGCCGGCAGGAGCGAGGGCACCCGCGTGCCGTCGGCATCCGTCGGGGCCGTGGCGGTGACCGGCCGGTCGCGGGTGAGGACGCCCGGGACGAGGTCGAACACGTCGGCGGTGACGTAGCCCCCCGCGGCGACGACGGCCACGGCGGTCGCGCCGGCGACCATGACGCGTCTCACCCGTGCTCCCTTCGTCGCCTGGGCCCTCCATGCGCCAGACTGTCGGTCGAGCCTAGGTCACGCCAAAGAGGGAGCCTTTCCACCGTGGAGTTCGACGTCACCATCGAGATCCCCAAGGGTCACCGGAACAAGTACGAGGTCGACCACGAGACCGGGCGCATCCGCCTCGACCGGATGCTCTTCACCGCGATGTCCTACCCGTCCGACTACGGGTACATCGAGGACACCCTCGGCGAGGACGGCGACCCGCTGGACGCCCTCGTCCTCCTCGACGAGCCGACCTTCCCGGGCTGCGTCGTGCGGGCCCGTCCGATCGGCATGTTCCACATGCGCGACGAGGCCGGCGGCGACGACAAGATCCTCTGCATCCCGGCCGGCGACCCGCGGCGCGCCCACGTCACCGAGCTCGAGCACGTCAACGAGTTCGAGCGGCTCGAGGTGCAGCACTTCTTCGAGACCTACAAGGACCTCGAGCCCGGCAAGTCCGTCGAGGGAGCCCACTGGGCCGGCCGCGACGAGGCCGAGAAGTGCATCGTCGAGGCGATCGACCGCGCCACCGCCGCCGGGCTGTCGACGGCGCGCTGGCGGATGCCGGTGCAGCACACCCCGCCCGAGGTCGTCGACGCCGTGACCTCGGCCCACACCGCCGACGAGATCGAGGCGGCGGCCGAGAAGGCCCGCTCCGAGCTCGCGACGAAGGACAAGCCGCTCAGCGACGACTGAGCCCTCCGGAGACGACCGAGCCCTCCGGACTCACCAGCCCCAGGTGCCGGCGCCGCCCTTGAACGGGCCGGCGACGCGGTGGGTGATCCAGCCGCCGTAGAACCCGCCGGCCTGCGGCGTGACGACCTCGCCGTCGACGAGGCAGCGCTCCATCGCGCCGGGCATGACGGCCACGTGTCCCGCGAGGGCCTCGAAGCCGTGGCGCGGGCGCGGGTAGGTCCAGGCCGCGGACTGCGCCAGCGCGTCGCCCCCCGTGACGTCGAAGTACGCCGCCTCGCCCTTCCACTCGCACACCGAGCTGCCGGCAGTCAGCCGAAGGGCGCCCTCGAGCCAGTCCTCGACGGGCAGGTAGTACGTCGGCGGGTGGCTCGTCTCGAGGACCCGGAGCGTGCGCGTCGAGGCCGCGACCCGCACGCCCCCCAGCCACACCTCGACCGACTCACCGCTCGGGTCGACGGCCGGCGGACGGGGGTAGTCCCACACCGACTCCTGGCCGGGGCCGGCCGGCTCGGGCACGGGTCGCGACATGGACCCACGGTACGACCGGTGGGGGCCGGACGGCGGTGTGCGGACCCGGCGTTCGACGCGGTGGCCTCACTCACCCGTTGCGCCGTCGACGGCCTCGCGGAGCAGGTCGGCGTGCCCGTTGTGCCGCGCGTACTCCTCGATCATGTGCAGGAGGATCCAGCGCAGGCTGAACGGCCGCCCCTCGCGCCGGTCCGGCTTGACGGACTCCTGGTCGAGGCCGCCCTGCGCAAGGGCCGCGTCGATGTCGCGGCGGGCCTGCTCGGTCGCGGCGTCGAGGAGGCGGTGCAGCTCCTCGGGGGTGTCCTCCGCGGCCGAGTGGTGCTCCCAGTCCGGGTCGGCGTCCCAGTCGACGGAGTCCCACGGCTCCCCCATCGGCCGGCCGTGGAGCACCTCGCCGAACCAGCTCGCCTCGTCGAGGGCCACGTGCTTCATCAGCCCGCCGAGGGTGAGGCTCGAGGGCGGGTGCGGCGTCCGCAGCTGCTCGGCGTCGAGGCCCTCGACCTTCATCCGCAGGGTGGCGCGGTGGAAGTCGAGGAAGGCGACGAGGGTCGTGGCCTCGTCGGCGGCGAGGGGCGGGTCGGTGCGCTGGACGGTCATGCCCCGCGACCGTAGTCGCACAGCCGGTGCCCGGCACCCGCCTTTCCCGCCGGACGGGGGCACGTCACTACGCTGCGGGGATGGACGTCGCCGCCGTCGCGGTCGCTGCCGCCGCGCTCTTCGCGGCCATCGCTCTCTTCCAGCTGGCGCTGGTCGTCGGGGCGCCCTGGGGAACCGTCGCGTACGGAGGTCGCGTCGCCCTCGACGACGGAAGGCTTCCGTCCACGTACCGCTTCTCAAGCGCCGTTGCGGCCGTCCTGCTGGTGGTCTTCGCCGTGGTGGTCCTCGTCAGGGGAGGGGTCGTGGGGTCGTCGGGCGACGCCGCGGTCGTGAGGGTGACGTCCTGGGTGGTCGTGGGGTTCATGGCCCTCAACACCGCGGCGAACCTCGCGGCCAGGCACTGGGTCGAGCGCTTCGTGCTCGGCGGGACGACCGCCCTGCTGGGCGTTGCGTGTTCGGTCGTGGCCGCCGCCGGGCCGACCTGAGCCGAGCGTCCAGCGCCGCGGGCCGAGCCCGCGGATCTGGTCCAGGGCCCCGGCCCGGCCGTCCGGACGAACGACGAGGACATGCCGTGGACCCCGCCCGGCAGGCGGCATGTCCTCGTCGTTCGACTCGGCGAACCGTCCCCATCCGCCGCGAGCACCGAGGGGTGCACCTAGTGGTGGGGGGTCGGTGCGAGGTCGAAGTCGTCGTCGGTCGTCTGCAGCAGCGCCCTGCTCACCCCAAGGAAGGCCCGGGGCGTCGCCATCCGGCTGGAACACCGCCCCCGCGTTCATGAG
This sequence comes from Micrococcales bacterium, assembly GCA_014763705.1. GTDB lineage: Bacteria > Actinomycetota > Actinomycetes > Actinomycetales > Dermatophilaceae > Phycicoccus. The sequence continues at coordinate 3,403 of JACXUW010000168.1, forward strand.
GACGAACCGGCAGGTGACCTCGGGCGTAGTAGCCTGCGGCGCAGGATCGAGGGGAAGGGCTCGGGGGATGGTCTGGAAGGGGCTCACCGGCGCGGCTGCGGCCGTCGGCATCGTGCTCGGCGCGCTGGCCAGCGCCGCCGCCCCGGCGCAGGCATGGACTGGGTCGCTGCCGCGGGTGTATGACACGCACGCCACGTTCAGGGCCGCGAGCGTGTGGGTGTACGGCGACAGCATCACCGCGGCGGACTACCCCGAGATGAAGAAGCGGTTCGCCGCGCAGGGCCTCCGCTCGGCCGTGGATGCCCAGCCGGGCATCCCGACCGAGCCGGCCATCGACCGGCTCGAGCAGCGCATCACCTACCTGCGGATGGCCCCGAAGGTGCTCGTCGTCGCGCTCGGCACGAACGATACGGACGACCCGTCGGTGATGCCGGCGCAGATGACGCGCGTCGCGCAGCTGATGCCGTCGTCGACGACCGTCGTGTGGGTCAACGTGTGGAAGTGCCGCTGGCGGCTCTCGAGCAGCTACCAGGCCCGTGACCGCGCTGGCACGTCCGTCGTGAACGAGGAGATCGCGACCTTCGTGGCCGCCCACCCGAACTTCCGGGTCGCGGACTGGTGGACGGCACTGAACCGGAGCAACCCGCGGGTGTACCTCGGCGACGGCGTGCACACGATCGCGTCGTCGGGACGGCCGGCGCGGAACAGCCTCATCGTCCGTACGGTCGTGCAGCCCACGCTCGTCGGCCGGCCGGCCGGGCACGTCTGGCGCGGCTGAACGCACGAGAGCGCCCCCGCCACCTCGAGGTGATCCGTCGACGGCCGACGGGGCCGACGCTGGTCCCTGCACCGGCAGTGCGAGAACCCCTACGAGACCGGCCGGCCCGACAGTCCCCAGTGCCGTCCACCCGATGGCCGCCATGAACACGCCCGCTCCGAGACAGCGGAACGCCCCGCCACCTGTTTCGCAGGTGACGGGGCGTTGCTGCGTGGAGCCGCCTGTCGGAATCGAACCGACGACCTATTCATTACGAGTGAATCGCTCTGGCCGACTGAGCTAAGGCGGCGTGCGCCCGAGGGCGCGCGCCCGAGTATAGGCAGGCCACCGGGCCCCTCGCGAATCCACCCCGGCGACCGTCGAGTGGGGAGCCGCCGGTCAGCAGCGCAGGCCGTCCTTGGGCAGCGTGCCCTTGAGGTACCAGGCGTCGACGGCGTCGTCGACGCACGAGTTCGAGCGGGTGTAGGCGGTGTGCCCGTCGCCGTTGAACGAGATGAGCGAGGCCTTGGCCAGCTGGTCGTGCAGGCGCACCGACCACTCGTACGGCGTGGCGGGGTCGCGCGTCGTGCCGATGACGACGATCGGCGGGGCTCCCTCGGCCGTCACCTCGTGCGGGGTGCCCGTCGGCTTGACCGGCCAGTACCCGCAGACGAGCGAGCTCCACGCGAGGTAGCGCCCCCACGTCGGGGCCTGCTTCGCCGCCGCGTCGGCCAGCGCCTCGTGCTCGGGCACCGAGTCGGACTCCGGCTTGTCGAGGCAGTTGACGGCGTAGATGACCTCCATGATGTTGCCCGCGTAGCCGCCGTTCGGGTTGCGGTCGGCGTACTGGTCGGCGAGCTGCATCAGGGCCGTGCCGTCCCCCTGGACCGCGTCGCGCATCGCGTCGACGAGCGTGCGCCACGCGCCCTGGTCGTACATCGCGGCGGCGATGCCGAGGGAGGCCCAGCCCTCGGTGAGCTTGGGTACGGACCCGTCGCCGGTCTTCGGCAGCGGCGTGGCGTCGACGTCGGCGAGGAAGCCGCGCAGGTTCGTCATCACGGAGTCGACCGAGTCCCCGAGCGGGCAGTCGCCCTCGGTGACGCAGTACTTCGCCCACGACCGGGTCGCCAGCTCGAAGCCCTTGGCCTGGCCGAGGTTGATCTCCTCGGAGGTGAGGTCGGGGGCGACGACACCGTCGAGGACGAACCGCCCGACGTTGGTCGGGAAGAGGTCGGCGTAGGTGGCGCCGAGGAAGGTGCCGTACGACTTGCCGAGGTAGGTCAGCTTCTGCTCGCCGAGCGCCGCGCGCAGGACGTCCATGTCGCGGGCGGCATCCTCCGTGGAGACGTGCGGGAGCAGCGGGCCGGCGTTCTTCGCGCAGGACGCCGCGAAGTCGGCCGAGCCCTGCGCGAAGGTGCGCTCCTCGGCCGGGTCGTCCGGGGTGGGGTCGGACCCGAGGAAGGTGTCGAGCTGGGCGTCGGACAGGCAGTCGATGGGGGCCGAGCGTCCGACGCCGCGCGGGTCGAAGCCGACCACGTCGTAGTGGTCGCGCACGCCGGGGCCGACGATGAAGTCGGCCGCGCGGGCGTAGTCGACCCCGGAGCCGCCCGGCCCGCCCGGGTTGACGACGAGCGAACCGAGACGCTGGGAGGACTTCTTGGCCGGCACCCGCAGGACCGAGATCTCGATCGTGCTGCCCTCGGGGTGCGCGTAGTCGACCGGCACGGTGAGCTGCGCGCACTCCGCGCCCGAGCACTCGGACCACTCGAGCTGCTGGGCGTAGAACCGGTCGAGGCCCTGGGTCCCGGCGGGCGGCGACTGCGGGCTGACCGACACCGACGGCCGGGCCGACTGGCCGCCGAGGTCGTCGACGAGCGAGCAGCCGGCGAGGCCGGCGATCGCGACTGCGGTGATTGCTGTGACGCCGAGGATGATGCGGCGTGCGCGGTGTTTCCTCATCGAAACTCTCTTTCTCGTGTCGGATTGCCGACACTCGGTGCGTGTTGTACTTTGGACATCTCCAGATGCCAAAGCGCTTTTGCACGATAGCTCGATGGTCGCCGCAATGCAAGACCATCCCGATTCCGTCCGTGATCGCGGCCGAGAAAGTCAATGATGCTCACTCGACACTCCGTCGACCAGACGTGGCGGCTGCGCCCGCTGGCTGGCCCGGTGCCCGACGATGTCGTCGGACACGAGTTCCCCGCGCCGGTGCCCGGCGATGTCCATACCGCTCTGCGCGAGGCCGGTGCCATCCCGGATCCGGTTGTCGATGACAACGAGCGCATCGTCTCGTGGATCGGGCGCACAGACTGGGAGTACGCGACGACCCTGCCGGCGATCCCGCGCCCGGATGCCGAACGTGTCGAACTCGTCTTTTTCGGCGTCGATACCCTCGCGGAGGTGTTCATCGACGAGTCTCCTCGGGGTCGCAGCCGCAATATGCATCGTACGTGGCGCGTGGATGTTCCCGAGCTGCGCCGGGGTCGGGCCGACCTGCGTCTGACACTGCAGGCTCCCGTGCCGGCGGGGGAGCGCGAGCGGGACCGCCTCGGTGCGCGCCCCAGCGCCTTCAGTCCCCTCGCGCCCTTCCTGCGCAAGAAGGCCTGCGACTTCGGGTGGGACTGGGGACCCGCCCTTCCCGGCGCCGGAATCTGGCGCGCCGTCGAGATCCAGGCCTGGTCCACGGCGCGACTGGATGCGGTGCGCCCCACGGCATCGCTGCGCGGCGAGGACGGCCTTGTCGACCTCGACATCGACCTCGTCCGCACCCGACAGGGTCGTAACCGCAACCTCGTCATCGAGGCCCGGGTGGGTGCATCCGTCATCGACATTCCGGTTGCTCCCGGCGTCGACCGGGTTCGCGGCAGCCTCACCGTCCCGCGCCCTGCCCGCTGGTGGCCCGCGGGCCTGGGTGAACAGGCCCTTCACGAG
>JACXUW010000169.1 GCA_014763705.1 Micrococcales bacterium
TGCAGGCCATGTTCGAGAGCGTCCGGCACCTCTTGAGCGGCGGCCCGCGGCTCCTGTCGCGCTCGCTGACGGCCGGCCTGCCCGAGGGTCGGCTGTTCGCCGTCTACGGCGCCGACTGGTCGGCGGGGACGACCTCGGCGTCGGGGGTCAGATGAAGAGGGCGGGCTCGGCGAAGAGGGCGTCGTAGGGGTCCTCGCCGGGCAGCTGCGGCATCCGCACCTTCGCCGGGACACCGGTGGCGACCGCACCGGCCGGGACGTCCTTGACGACGACCGAGTTCGCGCCGATCTGCACGTCGTCGCCGATCTCGATGTCGCCGAGGATGCGGGCGCCGGTGCCGACCGTGACGCGGTCCCCGAGGGTCGGGTGCCGCTTGGTGCCGCGGGCGAGCGACCGTCCGCCGAGGGTGACGCCGTGGTAGAGCATCACGTCGTCGCCGACGACCGCGGTGGCGCCGATGACGACACCCATCCCGTGGTCGATGAAGAAGCGCCGCCCGATGCGGGCACCGGGGTGGATCTCCACCCCGGTGACCGCCCGGGTCAGCGTGGACAGCAGACGGGCGACCGGTCGCCACTGGGCACCCTTGTCCCACAACCGGTGGGCGAGGCGATAGGACCAGATCGCGTGCAGCCCGGGCGAGTTGAACGCGACGTCGAGGCGCGTCTCGGCGGCCGGGTCGCGACGCATCGCGGCGTCGAGGTCCTCGCGGACCGTCGCACGTGCCTGCTGGAGGAAGGACATGGTCAGTCGACGAGTCCCTCGAAGAGGATCGTCGAGAGGTACCGCTCGCCGAAGCTCGGGATGATGACGACGATGGTCTTGCCGGCGTTCTCCGGGCGGCTCGCGACCTGGTTGGCCGCGGCGAGGGCGGCACCGGAGGAGAGACCGACGAGCAGGCCCTCCTCGGTGGCGGCCTTGCGGGCCCACTCGACCGAGGTCTGGGCGTTGACGTCGATGACCTCGTCGTAGATCTCGGTGTTGAGGATCTCGGGGACGAAGTTGGCGCCGATGCCCTGGATCTTGTGCGGGCCGGGCTGGCCGCCGTTGAGGATGGGCGACTCCTCGGGCTCGACGGCGACGATCTGCACCTCCGGCTTGCGCGACTTGAGGACCTCACCGACGCCGGTGATCGTGCCGCCCGTGCCGATGCCGGCCACGACGATGTCGACCTGGCCGTCGGTGTCCTTCCAGATCTCCTCGGCGGTCGTCCTCCGGTGGATCTCCGGGTTCGCGGCGTTGGCGAACTGGCGGGCCAGGACGGCGCCGTCGCGCTCGGCGACGATCTCGTCGGCCTTGGCGACCGCGCCCTTCATCCCGGTCGAGGGGTCGGTGAGGACGAGCTCGGCGCCGTAGGCGCGCAGCAGGGCCCGACGCTCCTTGCTCATCGACTCGGGCATCGCGAGGACGACCTTGTACCCGCGCGCCGCGCCGACCATCGCGAGGGCGATGCCGGTGTTGCCGGAGGTCGCCTCGACGATCGTGCCGCCCGGCTTCAGCGCGCCAGATGCCTCGGCCGCGTCGACGATGGCGACGCCGATGCGGTCCTTGACCGAGCTCGCCGGGTTGTAGAACTCGAGCTTGGCGGCGACGGTGGCGTCCCCGTCGATGATCCGGTTGAGCCGGACGAGCGGGGTGTTGCCGACGGCCTGGGTCACGTCGTCGAGGATGGGCATCTTGTCGCCTCTCTGGTCGGGAGCACCGACACCCGGCTGGGCGACGGCACGCTGCATCGGACCTGCTCTCCGGGGAACCCCGGATCACTTATGCGTATTCCAACAGAGGGTTATCCCGCGGGACAACGGCGTCCCGAGGTCGGCCGCACCGGTCGACCCCGCTCGGGCCGACCTGTCACACTCCGTCGGTCCGCGGACATCTCCCGGGTGAGGGCCCCCGCCGGGGAGCCACGGACGGAGGGGAGACGGGATGCCGACCGAGGACGCCGAGGGGTTCGCCGGGTCACCGGAGGAGGAGCTCGGCACGCTGCTGCAGGCCACGGCACCTCCCGAGCCGACCGCGCGCGAGGGGACGCTGCTCGCGGTGGCTCGCGGGGTCGTCGAGGCCGACCGCGGCCTGCGCGGGCGGCTGCGCCGCACCCGCCGCCACCGGAGGGCCGCCGCAGCCACCGCGGCCGTCGCCGTCCTCGTGCCGTCGGGCGCGTGGGCCGCGCAGCACTTCCTCGCGCAGACCGGCGCGTTCGGGGACCCGGGCCGCAACCCCGGCCTCCAGGACGGGTCGGAGCTCATCGACACGTGCGCCGCCGACCTCGCGGCGTACACGGCGTCCGTCGCCCCCACGGACCTGCCGGTGCCGCCGGGCCACTCGTGGGCCGGTTACGCCGACGCCGTCGCCGCCTCGTCGACCGACCCCGGGAGCTGCGACACCGGCCGGGTCGGGACGACCCAGGCGACCTCGCTCCGGCTCGACCTCCTCGCCCGGGCGAGCGCCGACTGGGGCTGCGTCCTCGTGTGGGCGGACCGCGACCGTGACTCCACGACCGGGGCCGGCGCCCGCTCGGCGATGCGGGCCATCGACGCCCGGGCCCACGCGCTCTCGCCGGTCGACGGCTCCACCGGGACGTGGGACCCCGACACCTTCCTCGCGAACAGCCGCCTCCCCCAGTTCGTCGGGTGCGCTCGATGACGCGTGCGGAGGCGGAGTTCGAAGCGCTCGTGCGGGCCTGTGGCGCACGGGTGCTCGCCTACCTGTGCCGGCGGCTGCCCTCCGCCGAGGATGCCGCCGACGCGTACCAGGACACCTTGACCACCGCCTGGCGGAAGGTCCACTCCGCACCGACCGACCCGACCGAGGCGCTCCCCTGGCTCCTCGCCGTCGCCCGCCGGACCGCGGCCAACCACCGGCGGGCCAGCACCCGGCGGTTGGCCGCCACGGACCGCCTCGCCGTCGAGCTCGCCGCCGGAGGGGGCGGCGGGGTCGCCGCGCTCGGCGTCGACGACACCGCGACGGCACGGGTGACGGAGGTGGTGGCGACGCTCGGCGAGGACGACCGTGAGGTCGTCACCCTGACCTACTGGGACGGGCTGACCGCCGACCAGGTGGCGGTCGTCCTCGGGGTCCGGCCGGCCACCGTCCGCAAGCGGCTGGAGCGGGCTCGGCGTCGAGTGGCCGGAGGGGCAGCCCTACGGCGAGCTCGTCCGTGGCCTCGACCGCAGCGACCCCCGGCACCTGGCCCTCATCCACGAGGCGACCTCGCTCTTCCGCGGGGCCGGCTACACCGCCTTCGACGGCGCCCCGCCCGACGAGCGCGAGCACGCCGCCGTCGCCGCCCCCTACGCCCACGTCACGGCACCGCTGCGCCGCCTCGTCGACCGTTTCGGCCTCGTCGTGTGCGAGGCGCTGTCGCGGGGGGCCGAGGTGCCCGCGGCCGTCCGCGACTCCCTCCCCGACCTCGCCGCGCTGATGAGCGCCTCGGACCGCACCGCGCGGGCGGCCGAGCGCTCGTGCGCGGACGCCGCCGAGGCCGCGGTGCTCCACGGCCGCGAGGGGGAGCGCTTCCCCGCGGTCGTCGTCGACCACCTCGAGAAGGGGATGGAGGTCCAGCTCGTCGACCTGCCCGTCCTCGCCAAGGCCGCGGGGGACCGGGGAGCCCTCGGCTCCACGGTCTCGGTCCGCCTCGAGTCCGCCGACGTCGCCGCCGGGCGGATCGCCTTCGTCCACGACCGCTAGACTCCAGCGCGGACGAGTCGGGCGGACGGTCGCGTCGGTGGGCAACCACCGCCGAGGAAGGTCCGGGCTCCGAAGGGCAGGATGGTGGCCAACAGCCACCCGGGGCGACCCGCGGGACAGTGCCACAGAGAACAGACCGCCCCCGCCGCGCGAGCGGCGGGAGCAAGGGTGAAACGGTGGTGTAAGAGACCACCAGCGGCCGGGGTGACCCGGCCGGCTCGGTAAACCCCATCCGGAGCAAGCCCAGACAGGATGCGTTCGAGGGTTGCCCGCCCGAGCATCCGGGTAGGGCGCTGGAGGTGGTCGGCAACGGCCACCCGAGATGGATGACCGTCACCGCGCGGCCGGAGACGGCGGCGCGGGACAGAACCCGGCCTACAGCCCGACTCGTCCCCACCCGGGCCGCTGACCAGCGGCTTCGCCTGCACGTGCAGCCGTCGACGCCGACGTCGACGGTTATGGTGCTGGTTCCGGACCACTGGACAGGAGCACTCTTGGGCAACGACCCCGCGATCGACCTCGACCTCGCGCGTGAGCGCGTCATGGCCGCGACCCGTGACCTCGACGGCTCGACGCTGCGCGACGTCCTGCTCGACGCGCTCCTGGTCTCCGGCGTCGACGCGACCGTGACGCGCGTCATCATGCCGGTCCTCAAGGACGTCGGGGACGCCTGGGAGTCCGGACGCCTCGGCGTGGTCCACGAGCACTTCGTCTCCAGCGCGTTCCGCGGCGTGCTCGGCGAGCTGCGCCTGCCCGTCCAGGGTCCGCAGGTGCGCACGGTCGTGCTCGCCTGCCCTCCGCGCGAGCTGCACGACCTGCCCCTCGAGCTCTTCGGCGCGATGCTCCACGCGCGGTGGTGGCGGGTGGTCAGCCTCGGCGCGAACTCGCCGATGACGGCCGTTGCCGAGGCGACCCGCTTCCTGCGCGCCGACGCGGTCGTCCTCGCCGGGGTGCGCCGCACCGCCTTCGAGGCCCGGCTGCCCTCGCTGACCCGGCTCGCCCGCACCCTGCCCCTCTTCGTCGCCGGCGAGGGCGCCAAGGCACTCGCCGAGCCCCCGCCGGAGGTCACGGTGCTGCCCGACGACCTCGTCGCGGCCGCCGAGCTGGTCGACGCCCGGGTCCCGGCCGTCGACGACCTCCCCCCGGTCCTCGAGCGACGGGACGACGACGCGGAGTCCGTGCTCGGCTGAGGACGGCCTAGCGTGGGGGCATGCGCATCACCCACCTCGGACACGCCTGCCTCCTGCTCGAGGTCGCCGACACCCGCCTGCTCCTCGACCCCGGCACCTTCGCCGACGACGCGCTCGCCGACGTCCGCGACCTCGACGCCGTCCTCGTCACCCACCAGCACCCGGACCACCTCGACCCCGAGCGTGTCCCGGCCCTGCTCGCGGCCAACCCCCGGGCCCGGGTCCTCTGCGACCCCGGCAGCCTCGGCGTCCTGCGCGACCTCGGCCTCGACGCGCAGGCGCACGACGGCACCACGACGGTCGGTCCGGTCACGGTGACGCCGGTGGGGGAGGTGCACGCGCTCATCCACGAGGACATCCCCCGGATCCCCAACGTCGGGGTGCGCCTCGACGCCGAGGGCGAGCCGTCGCTCTTCCATCCGGGAGACGCGCTCGACGCCGACCCCGGCCCGGTCGACGTCCTCGCCTTCCCGCTCCAGGCGCCGTGGCAGCGCAGCCGCGAGATGACGGCGTTCCTGCGGCGGCACGCGGCGCCGCACGCCGTGCCCGTCCACGACGGGCTGCTGCAGCCGCGCGGCCGGGCCCTCTACCTCGACCAGGCCGGCCGGCTCGGCAGCCCGGACACCCGCATCCACGACCTCGCGGGCGCCGGCCCCACCACGTTCCGCGCCGGGGAGTAGCCGCTCAGCCGGTGTGCCTGCCGTGCCGCCGCTGCGCCGAGCTGGCCAGCACGGCCGCGCCGATGATGCCCGCCTTGTTGCGCAGCACCGCGGGGACGATCGGGGTGCGCAGGTCGAGCAACGGGAGGAACTCGTCGGAGTCCTTCGAGACGCCACCGCCGACGACGATGAGGTCGGGCCACAGGAGGTCCTCGAGGACCCGGTAGTAACGCTGCAGCCGCTTCGCCCACTCCGGGTAGCTGAGGTCCTCGCGCGTCTTGGCCGAGCTCGCGGCCCGCGTCTCGGCGTCGACGCCGTCGATCTCGAGGTGCCCGAGCTCCGAGTTCGGCACCAGCACGCCCTCGTTGAAGATCGCGGTGCCGATGCCGGTTCCCAGGGTGGTGACGACGACGAGGCCGTCGTGCCCCTTGGCCGCGCCGAAGGTCAGCTCGCCGACCCCGGCGGCGTCCGCGTCGTTGACGACGACGACGTCGTGCTGCAGCCGCTCCTCGAGGAGGTCCTCGATGTGGCAGCCGATCCACGACTTGTCGATGTTCGCGGCCGTCTTGACGACACCGTGCTGGACGACGCCCGGGATCGTCACGCCGATGGGGGAGTCGCTGCGGACCTCGTCGAAGTGGTCGACGACCTCCTTGATCACCTCGCAGACCGCCTCGGGCGTGGACACCGCCGGCGTGTCGATCCGCAGCCGCTTCTGGGCGAACTCCCCGGCCTCGAGGTCGACCGGTGCGCCCTTGATGCCGCTGCCGCCGACGTCGATGCCGAGAGGGTGTGAGGTGCTCATGCTGCGTCTCCCAGGGTGAGGATCTCGGGTCCGTCCTCGGTGACGAGGATCGTGTGCTCGAACTGTGCCGAACGACGGCGGTCCTTGGTGACGACCGTCCACCCGTCGTCCCACATCTCCCACTCCGGGGTGCCGAGGTTGAGCATCGGCTCGACGGTGAAGGTCATCCCCGGCTCGATCACCGTCGAGTAGGAGGGCGCGGCGTCGTAGTGCGGGATGATGAGGCCGCTGTGGAACGCCGAGCCGATGCCGTGGCCGGTGAAGTCGCGGACCACGCCGTAGCCGAACCGCTTCGCGTACGACTCGATGACCCGCCCGATGACGTTGACCTCGCGACCGGGACGGGCCGCGCGGATGCCCCGCATCATCGCCTCGTGGGTGCGCTCGACGAGCAGCCGTGACTCCTCGTCGACGTCGCCGACGAGGTAGGTGGCGTCGGTGTCGCCGTGCACGCCGCCGACGAACGCGGTGATGTCGATGTTGACGATGTCACCGTCCTCGAGCGGCCGGTCGTCCGGGATGCCGTGGCAGACGACCTCGTTGACGGAGGTGCACAGCGACTTCGGAAAACCCTTGTAGCCCAACGTCGACGGGTAGGCGCCGTGGTCCATGAGGTACTCATGGCCCACGCGGTCGATCTCGTCGGTGGTCACCCCCGGGGCGATGACGGCCGCGGCAGCGGCCATCGCGTTCGCGGCGACCCGGCCGGCCACGCGCATCCGCTCGATGGTCTCGGCGTCCTTGACC
>JACXUW010000170.1 GCA_014763705.1 Micrococcales bacterium
CGGACGATGACGGCGTCCTGCGCCGCCGCCACGACGTCCGCCAGCGACTGCAGCTCACCCAGGGCGGCCGACCACTCCTCGACCGAGCCCCGCGCCTCGACGGGACAGAGCACCTGCTCGACCACCCGCCGCGCCGCGCGCGCGGCAGCGGTCACCTCATCCGGACCGGTCGTCGTGGTGGTCATCGGAGCCCCCTTCCCAATGCCCTGATCCTACCGACAGCCACCGACACCCCACCTGCGTCATCCACAGGTAACCGCCTGCCCCGCAACGGATCCCTCCCCGGGCCAGGGTCCGTGGAGCACTCTCCACCAGTCTCGCCGGCGGACTCGCACGCCGCGCGCGCGGCAGCGGTCATCTCAGCCGCACCGGTCGTCGTGGTGGTCATCGGAGCCCCCTTGCCAAGGCCCCGATCCTACCGACGGCCACCGACACCCCACCTGCGTCACCCACAGGTAACCGCCTGCCCCGCAACAGTTCCCTCGCCGCGCCAGGGTCCGTGGAGGACTCTCCATCAGTCTCGCCGGTGGACTCGCACGCCGCCCGCGCGGCCGCGGTCACCTCACCCGGACCGAATCGTCGACGTGGTCGCGGGGGCGATCAGTGCCCCCTTTCCCAGCTTCGCCCAACCCAGCGGCGGCCACCGACAGACCGCCCGCGTCATCCACAGGTAACCGGCTGTCCCACATCGGATCCCGACCCGGTGGACGAGCTGGGACGAGCCGTCGCAGCGACGAGGGCACACCACCGAACGCGCGCCCGACGGGACCCCTAGACGAGTCGGGTCGGCCCCTCGTGCGCCGCGGCGTACCGGACCCGCTCGAGGTGCACCGGCCGCATCACGGGCAGCTCGTCGAGCGTGAACCACGCGACCTCCGACGACTCGTCGTCGGCGACGTGAGCCTCCCCACCGAGGTACCGGCACCGGAACGTGTGGTCGACGTACTGCGACCGGTCGCCGTTCGGGTACTCGACGACCCCGGTGACGCCCACCCACGCCAGCAGGTCGACGGCACAGTGGATCCCGGTCTCCTCCAGGCACTCGCGGACGGCCGTCTCTGCGGGGTGCTCACCCGGGTCGCAGATCCCGGTGACCGGCGTCCACTCCCCGGTGTCGGCGCGCCGGACGAGGAGCACGCGCGCCCCGTCGAGCACCACCGCCGTCGCCCCCGGCAGCCAGAGCAGCTCGTGTCCCACCGACCGGCGAAGCCGCAGGACGAACTCGGGCGTGGCCATCCGCGGTCAGCCCTCGTACCTCGGCCGCGCGATCTCGCGGACCTCACCGAGCAGCCCCCACTCGTCACCACCGAGCCGGGCCCACGGCGCCAGGGCCCGGACGTCCACCCCCGGCCGCCTCAGCATGTCGTCCCCGGACGCCACCGCCTCCGCGACCGCCGCGTGGAGGACCACCCCGACGACGACGAAGCAGTTCCCCGTCGGCCGCACCTCGTGCAGCCGGCACTCGAAGGCGATGGGCGAGTCCGCGACCCGGAACGGTGCCACGGTGAGCGACGCCTCCCGCTGCACCCCCACGGCGTCGAACTCCCCCATCTCCGGCGGGTAGTCGCAGCTCGTCGCGTTGGCCACCTCGAACATCGGCTCGCTCACCAGGTTGACGACGAACTCCCCGGTCGCCTCGATGTTGCGCAGCGTGTCCTTGCGGCCGACGGACGTGAAGGACAGCATCGCCGGGTCGGTGCTCGCGACGGTGAAGAACGAGTGCGGCGCCAGGTTGTCGACGCCGTCCGCCGAGCGCGTGCTCACCCAGGCGATCGGCCGAGGCACGACGGACGCGTTGAGCAGGCGGTACGCCGCGCCCGCCCGCATCCGCGCCTCGTCCGGGCCGTGCTGGAGAGGGAGCTCGTGGCGCATCCCCCGAGCCTAGGTCCCGGCGACCACCCCTGGTCGGCCGCCCGCCACTCGGCCACACTGGACGGATGCTCACCCGCTTCGTCGCGACCGTCTTCTACGCCGACGTCTCCGTCGGGCTCGACCTCTTCGAGGACGGCCTCGGGATGACCGTCGTCCACCGCGACGGCGACCTCGCGGTCCTCGAACGTGACGGAGCGAAGATCCAGCTCGTCGAGAACGCCGACGCCGCCGCCCACTCCGAGCGCCCCGAGCTCGGCCTCGAGACCGACGACGTCGACGCCGTGTACGCCGAGGTGTCCGCGCGCCGACCCGACCTCCTGCACCCGAACCTCCCGTCGCCCCGCCTGCGCCCCTGGGGGGCACGGGAGTTCGCGATGCTCGACGCCACCACCACGTGCGTCGTGGTACGCGAGTGGGTCACCCGAGGCTGACTCAGCCGCTGCCGGGGTCGAGGTCGAGCGCGATGTCGACGATGGGCGACGAGTGCGTCAGCCCACCGACCGAGAGGTAGTCGACCCCGGTCTCCGCGTACTCGCGGACCACCTCGAGGGTCAGCCCGCCCGTGGCCTCCACCTCGACGACCTCGCCGGTCGCCCGGACCGCCTCCACCGTCTCGCGCAGCAGCGCGGGAGTCATGTTGTCGCACAGCAGGAACCGCGCGCCGACAGCTACCGACTCCAGCGCCTCGGCCGTGGTCGTGACCTCGACCTGGACGTCCACGTCGGGGTAGGCCCCGCGCACCGCCTCGTAGGCGGCCGTCAGCCCACCCGCCGCGAGCTTGTGGTTGTCCTTGATCATCGCGACGTCGTACAGACCCATCCGCTTGTTCGTGCCACCGCCGCAGCGCACCGCGTACTTCTCCAGGGTCCGCATCCCCGGCGTCGTCTTGCGGGTGTCGAGGACGGTCGCGCCCGTGCCCTCGAGTGCGTCGGCCCAGCGGCGCGTGTGCGTCGCGACCCCGGACGTGCGCGACACGACGTTCAGCAGCGTGCGCTCCGCGACGAGCGTCGTCCGCGTCGACCCGCGCAGCGTCGCCAGATGCTCGCCGCGCCGGATCCGCGTCCCGTCCGGCACGTGCACCTCGACCGCGACGGCGCCGGTCCCCAGCCGGGCGGCCACCGCGTCGACGACGAGCGCGGCGACCGGCATCCCGGCGAGGACGCCGTCGGCCCGGGCCACGACGTGGGAGACCGACACCTGGCCGGCCGGGATGGTCGCGAGCGTCGTCACGTCGCGCCCCCCGCCGACCGGCCCGAGGTCCTCGTCGAGGGCCCGGCCGACGAGGATCCGCGCCTCCGCCACGGGGAAGCCGTACCCGTCCGACCCGTCCGTGCTCACTGCGTGCCTCCCATCGGCTCCGACACCGGCCGGTCGAGCACCTCGAGCCATCCGGACGGGGTCCGCACCAGTCCCTGGTGGAGCAGCCAGTGCTCGTCGTCGCGCTCGGGATGGTCGGTGCGCACGTGCCCGCCGCGCGTCTCCTCCCGGCGGTGCGCGAGGGTGGCCAGCGCCTGACCGAGGTGCAGCAGGTTCGTCGTCTCCCACGTCCGCGGCCCCGGCTCGGCCGCGCCCGTGGGCAGGTCGGCGAGCGCCTCGAGCTCGAGCTGCGCGCGCACCGTGGAGTCCGCGCTGCGCAGCGGACCGCAGCCACGGGTCATGGTGCGCTGCAGCCCGATTCGGTGCGACGAGTCGAGCAGGACCGCGGTCTCGCCGTCGACCTCCGCGTCGACCGGCCCCCGCGTGGGCAGCTCGCCCGCGGCGAGCCGGTCGGCGACGTCGTCGGCGATGCGGTGGGCGAAGACCAGGCCCTCGAGGAGCGAGTTCGACGCGAGCCGGTTCGCCCCGTGCACCCCGGTGCAGGAAACCTCCCCGCACGCGTAGAGCCCCTCGACCGACGTGCGCCCGCGCAGGTCGGTCTCGACGCCGCCGGACGCGTAGTGCTGCGCCGGCGCCACCGGCAGCAGCTCGGTCGCCGGGTCGAACCCCAGCTCGCGGCACCGGGCGACGATCGACGGGAACCGCTTCTCCAGGAACGCCGCCCCGAGGTGGCGCGCGTCGAGCCAGACGTGGTCGAGACCGCGCTCCCCCATCACCGCGAGGATGCCGCGGGCCACGACGTCGCGCGGGGCGAGGTCGGCGAGCTCGTGCCGGCCCACCATGAACCGCTCCCCGCGGTCGTCGACGAGGAAGGCACCCTCGCCCCGCACGGCCTCCGAGATGAGCGGTTGCTGCCCGGTGGAGCCCTCACCGAGGAAGAGGACCGTCGGGTGGAACTGGACGAACTCGAGGTCGGTGACCCGTGCGCCGGCGCGCAGCGCGGCGGCCATCCCGTCACCGGTCGCGACCGGGGGGTTGGTCGTCGAGGTGTAGATCTGTCCGAGGCCGCCGGTGGCGAGGACGACGGCCCGCGCCCGGGCCGCGCCGACGCCGTCGATCTGACCCTCGCCGATGACGTGGAGGGTGGCGCCGCAGACGGCGCCGTCGGCGGCGGTCAGCAGGTCGACGACGAGCGCGTGCTCGACGACCTCGATGCCCGGGTCGTCGACGACCGCCCGGAGCGCGGCGATGAGGGCCCGCGAGATCTCGGCCCCCGTCGCGTCGCCACCGGCGTGCGCGATGCGGTCGCGGTGGTGGCCTCCCTCCCGGGTCAGCTTGATGTCCCCGCCCGGCTCACGGTCGAACTCGGCGCCGAGGGCGACGAGCTCGCGGACGCGGTCCGGGCCCTCGGTGACGAGGGTCCGCACCGCCTCGACGTCGCACAGCCCGACACCGGCGACGAGGGTGTCCTCGAGGTGCTCCTCGGGCGTGTCCTCGGGGTCGAGCGCCGCGGCGATGCCCCCCTGCGCCCACTGTGTGGACCCGGCCGAGAGCACGGTCTTGGTCACGAGCAGGACCCGGTCGACGCGCTGCCGCAGCCGCAGCGCACAGGTCAGCCCCGCGATGCCCGAGCCCACGACGACGACGTCGGCCTCGACCGTCCAGCCGGGGGCCGGGGCGGCCAGCCGGCGCGGCAGCCGCGGAGTCGTGCTCATCGCACCCGCTCCGGCTCTCAGACGTCCGCGCGGGCGTGCGGGACGTCGGTGAAGACGTCGATCGCACCCCCACCGGGTCCGACGACGAGCGGGGTGTTGTCGATGAGCCGGGTCGTGCCGATCTTGGCGGCGACGGCGAGCAGGGCCTCGCCGCGGTACCACTCCGGCACGTCGGCGAGGGTCTCCGGATGGACGAGGACGAGGTAGTCGACGAGCGCCAGCGGCTCCTCGACGAGCACCTCCCGGGCGGCCCGGCGCACCGCGGACGGGCCGAAGACGGCCGCCTCGCCCCCGGCCCGCAGCGCCCGGCTGAGGCAGAGCGCCACCTCTCGGTCGGACGCGGTGAGGTAGGTGTTGCGGCTGCTCATCGCGAGCCCGTCCGCCTCCCGCACCGTCGGGACGGACACGACGTCGACCGGGAAGTCGAGGTCGCGGACCATCCGGCGGATGAGGAGCATCTGCTGGGCGTCCTTCTGGCCGAAGTAGGCGCTCCGGGCGGCGGTCAGGTGCAGCAGCTTTCCGACGACCGTGAGGACGCCGTCGAAGTGGCCGGGGCGGGCCTTGCCCTCGAGGAGGTCGCCGAGCGGTCCGGCGCTCACCCGCACGCCCGGGTCGCCGTCCGGGTACACGACGTCGGGTGTCGGGGCGAAGACGACGTCGACGCCGGCGTCGGTGCAGATCTCCATGTCGGCGTCGAAGGTGCGCGGGTACCGGGACAGGTCCTCCTTCGGCCCGAACTGCAGCGGGTTGAGGAAGATCGTCACGACGACGTGGTCGTGCCGCTGCCGCGCGGCCCGGATCAGCCGGGCGTGGCCGTCGTGGAGGGCGCCCATCGTCATGACGACGGCGACGTCCCGGCTGGGGAGCGCCTCCCGGGCGGCCTTGAGCTCGTCGCGGGTGTGCGCGACGACGGGCACGGTGGGCGTGGTCACTCAGCGCGCCTGGTCGGCGAGGGTGTCGAGGAGGGGCTCGGCCGCCGTCGGCCGCAGCCGGCCGTCGTCGAGGGCGCGCAGCGCCGTGGCCCGGGCGAGCGCCACGTAGGTCCTCCGGATCTCGGGGGCGAGCCGGTCCAGCTCGCGCAGGTGGTCCTCCACCGTACCCACATCACCGCGGGCGACCGGCCCGGTGAGGGCTGCGTCACCCAGCCGCAGGGCGTTGTCGAGCGCGGCGTGCATGAGCGGCGCCAGGACCCTCCGCGGCTCGGCCACGCCGGCTCGGCGCAGCAGCTCCATCGCCTCGGCGGTCAGCGTCACGAGGTGGTTCGCGCCGTGCGCGAGCGCCGCGTGGTAGGCCACCCGGTCCTCCTCGGCGACCCACACCGGCGTCCCGCCCATCTCGAGGACGAGCGCCTCCGCGACCGGGCGGAGCGGCTCGTCGGCCGTGACTCCGAACGCGCACTCCGACAACCGGTCCAGGTCCATCGCGGTGCCGGTGAAGGTCATCGCCGGATGGAGGGCGAGCGGCAGCGCGTGGTGTGCACGGACCGGCTCGAGGACGGCCGTGCCGTGCCGGCCGCTCGTGTGGACGACGAGCTGGCCGGCCTGCCACGCCCCCGTCGCGGACAGCCCCGCCACGAGGGCGGCGAGCGCGTCGTCCGGGACGGCGAGGAGCACGAGCTCCGCGCCCGCGACGACCGTCGGGACGTCGGCCACCGGCACCCCGGGCAGAAGGGCGGCCGCACGCTCCCGGCTGGCGTCCGAGACCGCATAGGCGCCGGTGACCCGGTGCCCCGCGCGGGCGAGCGCGGCGCCGAGGACCGCGCCGACCCGGCCGGCGCCGACGACGCCGACGGTCAGGCGTGCGGGGTGCTCCAGGCCGTCCACGACCGAGAACGCTACCCGTCGTCCTCGGTAGCCTGCGCGGATGCACCCCGTGCCCTGGCCGCTCGCCTGGCACGCCGCGCTCTACGGGCCGGACGGCTTCTACCGGCGAGCCGGTGGCCCCGCGGCCCACTTCACCACCTCGACCCACGGCCCGCTCGGCGAGGTGCTCGCCGAGGCCCTCGGCGTGCTCGCCGACGCCGAGGGCGCCACCCGCGTCCTCGACCTGGGTGCCGGCCGCGGGGAGCTCGTCGCGGCGCTGCACCGGCACCGGCCGGACCTCGCGGTGACCGGGGTCGACGTCGTCGAGCGCCCGACCGCGCTCCCGGCACCGGTCGGGCGCTCGACGACGT
>JACXUW010000171.1 GCA_014763705.1 Micrococcales bacterium
ACCCCGGCGATCCGGTCGACGTAGGCGTCGAGGTCGCCGTCCGCCGGCCCCGGGGCCTCGGCGAGCTGGCGCACCGCCGCGCCGACGTGGCGCAGCGCGGGTGCCGACTGGGTGACCGAGAGGCTGCCCGAGGTGATCCCCTGGTCGGGTCCGGCGTCGGTGCGCCAGCTCGCCGAGGCCCCGGGGCCGGCGGACGGCGACCTCGACGCCTACGTCGACCGGATCGCCGGGGTCGACCCGCGCACCGACCTGCGTGGGCTACCGGTGGTGGCCGCGCCGGGCCCGAGGGTCGCCGTGGGCACCGACGCGCCCCGGGTCGACCTCCCGAACAAGGTCCTCGGCCGGCCCCGCTTCCTCACCGACCTGCGCCCCGAGGGCCTGCTCCACGGGCGGGTGCTGCGCCCGCCGTCCCCCGCGGCCCGGCTCGTCGGGCTGCCCGACGGCTGGTCGGCACCGGGCGCCGAGCTGGTGCGCGACGGCTCCTTCCTCGGTCTCGCCGGCGCGCGCGAGGACGACGTGGACCGGGCCCTCACCGCCCTGGCCGCCGCGACCGGGTGGGAGGAGGCCGACACCCTGCCCGACGAGGACGACTTGGCGACCTGGCTGACCACGGCCCCGGCCGAGACGACGACGGTGGTCGACGACGGCCCGCCCGAGCCCACGCACTCCGCGACGTACACCAAACCCTACCTCGTGCACGCCTCGATCGCGCCGAGCTGCGGGATGGCGCAGTGGGCCGAGGACGGCACGGTGCACGTGTGGAGCCACAGCCAGGGCATCCACCGGCTGCGCGACGCGATCGCCGAGGCGCTCGGCCTCGCCCCCGGCGCCGTGAGCGTCGAGCACGTCGAGAACGCCGGGTGCTACGGCCACAACGGCGCCGACGACGCCGCGTTCGACGCCGTGCTGCTGGCCCGGGCGTTCCCCGGCCGGCCGGTGCTCGTGCGCTGGTCCCGCGCCGACGAGCTGACGTGGGCGCCCTTCTCGCCCGCGATGCGCGTCACGGTCTCGGGCCGGCTCGCCGGCGACCGCGTGACCGGCTGGAGCCACGAGGTGTGGAGCCAGGGGCACACGGCCCGGCCCGGGTACGCGGGACAGCCCGGGCTGCTCGCCACCGCGCAACTCGAGGGCGGACGTGCCCTGCCTCCGGCCGTCGACCCACCGCCGGCCGGTGGCCACGGCAGCCTGCGCAACGCGGTGCCGGGCTACGCCCTCGGACCGCTGCGGGTCACCGGGCACCGGGTCACCGAGACGCCGCTGCGGACCTCGGCCATGCGCTCGCTCGGGGCCTTCCTCAACGTCTTCGCCATCGAGTCCTTCCTCGACGAGCTCGCGGTGGACGCCGGCGTCGACCCCGTCGCGTTCCGCCTCGCCCACCTCGAGGACCCCCGCGCCGCCGAGGTCGTGCGGCAGGCCGCGGAGCGCTCCGGCTGGGGTGGGCGGCTCCCGGAGGCGATGGGACGCGGCATCGGGTACGCCCGCTACAAGGGCACCGGGGCCTGGTGCGCGGTCGTCGCCGAGGTCGAGGCCGAGACGGCCGTGCGGGTCCGCCGGCTCACCGTCGTCGCCGACCTCGGGACCGTGGTCAACCCCGACGGTGCGTGCAACCAGCTCGCCGGCGGCGCCGTCCAGGCGACGAGCTGGGCGACCCTGGAGCGGGTGCGCTTCGACCGCCGCCGGGTCACGAGCGCCGACTGGGAGGGCTACCCGGTGCTCCGGTTCCCGGACGTGCCCCGCGTCGAGACCCACCTCGTCGACAGCGGGGCGCCGCCGCTGGGGGCCGGGGAGTGCGCCCAGGGCCCGACGGCCGCCGCCATCGCCAACGCCGTCCACGCCGCCCTCGGCGTGCGCGTGCGCGACCTGCCCATCACCGCGGACGCCGTCGTCCGCAGCATCGAGTCGGAGGAGACCCCGTGACCCAGCCCCGCATCAGCTACGTGCCCCTCGACGCGATGGACGACGAGATGCGCCACGAGATGGAACGCAGCGCCCGGGAGGGCACCCCGCGGCCCGAGAGCTCCGCCGTGCGCGCGCACGTGCCCGCCGTGTTCAAGACCTTCACCGCGTACTGGGACGCCACCTTCCGGCAGGGGGTGTGCGACCACGCGATCAAGGAGCTGTGCCGGCTGTACATCACCCGGACGACCAACTGCCAGTTCTGCGGCAACCAGCGCTCGACGACCGCCGCCCTGCCGGAGTACCACGACGACGAGCTGCTCAACTTCGAGAGCAGCGACCGCTACGACGATCGGCAGAAGGCGGCCCTCGCCTACGCGCAGGCCATCGCCTGGGACGAGCAGGACCGCGACGGGCTCTGGGAGCGGCTCGGGCGGCACTTCTCGGAGGAGGAGCTCGTCGAGCTCGGGTGCTTCGTCGCGCTGACCTTCGGCCAGCAGTCCTGGATCCGCCTGCTCGAGATCGGGCACCGGCAGTACGCCGTCGAGGGCGTCGAGTCCACGGCGGGCATCGCGCCCGGGGCGCTCGGATGACCGCGGCCGCCGGCTGGCTCTCGACCGCCGACCCCGTCCTCGTCGAGCCGGTCGCGGGCTCCGACCGTCCGGCGCGCTACCACCTCGCCGAGACCCTCGACGGCCTCTACACCCCGTACGCGCTGCGCCTGCCCGACGGCCCCGGACCACATCCCTTCGTCCTCGTCGCGTACGGCAACGGCGGCGGCGGGATGGCGTGGCTGCGCGACCGGGTGCACCGTTTCCGGCACGTCACCGACGTCCTCCTCGACGCCGGCTACGCCTGCGCGTGGACCCGGTACCGCACCGAGGTCGAGCTCGGGTACCAGCGCGGCGGCCCGCTGCGCTCCGAGGTCCGGCAGGGGATGGGCCTGCTCAACCGGGCGCCGCTGGAGTACGAGGACGAGGTCGCCGTCCTGCGCGACGTGGCCGCCCACCCGGCGGTCGACGCCGGCAACCTCTTCCACCTCGGGGTGAGCCACGCCGGGGAGATGCTCCTCAAGCTGTGCTCGCAGTACCCGGGCCTGCTGCGTGCGGGCGTCGCCGTCGAGCCGGCCGCCCACGAGGTGCTCACCCTCCGTCTCGAGGACGCACCCACGGTCGAGACCGTCGACGGCCTGCGCGACATCGAGCACCTCGAGCTGCGCGGCACGGCGCAGGTGCGCGAACGGATCGTTGACCCGGAGGAGGTCGCGCGCCGGCTGGCCGCCGTCGACCTCCCGGTCCTCGTGGTCGGCCGCGAGCAGGACGAGCTGCAGGGCATCTTCCGGCTCACCTACGAGCTGCTCGCCGAGCACCACGACGACGTGCAGTGGCGCTCGTGGTCGCACGACGTCCACGGGTTCGTCTACCCCGAGACGGACGACGAGGGCGTCACCCACGTCGACGACGTGCAGCGCGAGGCGCTCGCGGCGATCGTCGCGTTCCTCGACGCCCACCGCGGCTGACGCCCGGGCGCCGCCGGCCGCCGGCGGCGCCGTCCGTCACCAGGTGACGGCCACGTACTTGCTCTCGAGGTAGTCGAGCATCCCTTCGTGACCACCCTCGCGGCCGATGCCGCTCTGCTTCGTGCCGCCGAAGGGCGCCGCCGGGTCGGAGACGAGGCCGCGGTTGAGCCCGACCATCCCCGAGTCGAGCCGCTCCGCGAGCCGCAGTCCGCGCGCGAGGTCCCCGGTGTACACGTACGAGACGAGCCCGTACTCGGTGTCGTTGGCGAGCTCGACCGCCTCGTCCTCGTCGGTGAAGGTCACGACGGGGGCCACCGGGCCGAAGATCTCCTCGCGCAGGATCGCCGCCTCCCGCGGCACGTCGGTGAGGACGGTCGGCTCGTAGTAGAACCCGGGGCGGTCCGGGCGCGTGCCGCCGACGACGACCCGGCCCCCGGCGTCGACCGCTCCGCGCACGAGCTCGTCGACCTTCGCGGCGGCGTCCTCGTTGACGAGCGGCCCGACCTGGGTCTCGTCGGCGGTGCCGGGCCCGAGGCGGAGCGCGCCCATCCGCTCGGCCAGCCGGCGCGAGAACTCCTCCGCGACCCCGGCCTGGACGAAGAAGCGGTTGGCCGCCGTGCAGGCCTCGCCCCCGTTGCGCATCTTCGCGAGCATCGCGCCGTCGAGCGCGGCGTCGAGGTCGGCGTCGTCGAAGACGAGGAAGGGCGCGTTGCCGCCGAGCTCCATCGAGCAGTTGACGACCTGGTCGGCGGCCTCCTTGAGGAGCACGCGCCCGACCTCGGTGGACCCGGTGAAGGACAGCTTGCGCACCCGCGGGTCGTGGAGCATCGCCGAGACCACCGCACCCGAGCGGCGCGACGGCAGGACGTTGACCACCCCGGCCGGGACCCCGGCGTCGTCGAGGATGCGCGCCATGAGCAGGGCCGTCAGGGGCGTGTCGGACGCCGGCTTGAGGACGACGGTGCAGCCCGCCGCGAGGGCGGGCCCGATCTTGCGGGTGGCCATCGCGGCGGGGAAGTTCCACGGCGTGACGAGCACGGCGACGCCGACCGGCTGGCGCAGCACGAGGATGCGGTTGGCACCGGACGGTGCGGTGGTCAGCTCGCCCGAGGCCCGCACGGCCTCCTCGGCGTACCAGCGGAAGAACTCGGCCGCGTAGGCGACCTCCCCGCGCGCGTCGGGCAGCGCCTTGCCGTTCTCGAGCGCGATGAGGTGGGCGAGCTCGTCGGCGCGCGCGGTCATGCCCTCGAAGGCGCGGCGCAGCACCTCGGCACGTTCCCGGGGCGGCGTGGCGGCCCAGTTCGGGCCGGCTGCGTGGGCCGCGTCGACCGCGGCCGTGGCGTCCTCGACCGTGCCGTCCGCCACCGTCGCCACGACCTCTCCGGTCGCGGGATCGAGGACGTCGAAGCGTCCTCCGTCGCTCGCCGCGACGCTGCGGCCGTCGACGAACAGGTCCAGGGGCAGGCCGGCGACCTGCTCGAGGGTGAAGTCACCCATGACGGGTCCTCTCTCAGTACGGGTTCGCGACGAACAGCTCCTGCGCGGGGAAGAGCGTGATCACCTCGGGGCCGTGCTCGGTGATGACGATCTCCTCCTCGATCCGGGCCGCGGAGTAGCCGTCCGAGGCAGGGCAGTACGTCTCGAGGGCGAAGACCATCCCCACCTCCAGCTCCATCGGCTCCTTCATCGAGTTGAGCCGGGAGATGATCGGCCGCTCGTGCAGGCCCAGGCCGAGACCGTGCGCGAACTGCAGCCCGAAGGCCTCCATCTCGCTGCCGAAGCCGAAGTCCTCGGCGCGGGGGAGGAGGGCGGCGACCTCGTCGGTGCCGACCCCCGCCCGGATGCCGGCGATGCCGCGGTCCATCCACTCGCGGGCCTGCCGGTACGCGTCGCGCTGCGCGGGGGTGGAGCTGCCGACCGAGAAGGTGCGGTAGTAGCAGGTCCGGTAGCCGTTGTAGGAGTGGATGATGTCGAAGAAGGCCTGGTCGCCGGGGCGCACGAGACGGTCGGTGAAGTTGTGCGGGTGCGGGTTGCAGCGCTCGCCCGAGATGGCGTTGACCGCCTCGACCTGGTCCGAACCCATCTCGTAGAGACGCTTGTTCGCGTACGCGACGACCTCGTTCTCACGGATCCCGGGCTTGAGCCGGTCGACGATGCCCTGGTAGACGCCGTCGACCATGGCCGCGGCCTGGGTGAGCAGCGTGATCTCGTCCGGCGACTTGATGACCCGGGCGTCGAGCATCAGCTGCTGGGCGTCGACGACCCGCAGGCCCTGGCGCTCCATCTCGAAGAGGAAGGGCGGCTCGACGATGTCGACGCCGACCGGCTGGTCGGCCACGCCCGCCTCGACGAGCAGCGACTTGATCTCGGCCACCGCGTCGCGCATCAGCCCCACGCTGGGGGCCACGGCGCCACGGAAGCCGAGGAACCCGGCGCGATAGTTCTCCTCCGGCACCCACGGCGAGTACGCCTTGTGGTGCTTGACCGCCGAGCCGAAGTCCCAGAGCACCGGGTCGCGGTCTCCCGCGAGGAGGGCGTAGCGGATCATCTTGTCGCCGAGGGCGCCACCGATCCACGTGTGCGTCGTGTAGCGGATGTTGTAGAAGTCGAAGAGGAGGAACGCGCCGCACTCGCTGCCCGCGAGGGCGGCGCGGGCCCGCCCGAGCCGGTAGTCGCGCAGCCGCGCGAAGTCGACCCGCTCCTCGTAGTCGACGCCCATGTGGCCGGGCGCCCCGAGGGGGCGGGTCACGACGGGCCCCCTCCGGAGAGGCCGTCGTCGACCTCGGTGTCCTCCGGCTCGAGGGTGAGGCCCGAGCTGTGCGCCTGCGCGTCGAGGAGGATCGCGAAGTCCTCGGTGACCCGGCCGCTGCTCACCGTCGCCTGGACGGCGGCGGCCGCGGCCGCCGCGACGGGCATCGGCACGTCGAGGTCGTGCGCCGCGGCGAATCCGAGGTCGAAGTCCTTGCGCAGCAGCAGCGGCGTGAACGTCGGGGTGTAGTCGAGGTGGACGAAGGCCGGGGTCTTGTACCGGGTGAAGGTCGAGCCCATGACCGAGCGGTTGAGGAAGTCGAGGAAGGCGGCGCGCGACATCCCGCCCTTCTCGGCCAGCACGGTGATCTCGGCGAGGCACTGGGTCACCACGCCGAGCATGACGTTGTGGCAGATCTTCGCGAGCCGGGCGAGGTCGCCGTCGCCGACGTACGTGGCGCCCTGCCCGAGGTGGTCGAGGAGGTGGGCCACCCGCCGGTAGGTGGCCTCCGGACCGGACACGACGAGGGTCAGCTGCCCGGCCGCCACGACCTTGGCGTTGCCGCTCACCGGGGAGGCGAGGAAGTCCACCCCGCACGCGGCGCAGGCCTCGCGCATCGCTGCCGAGGTCTCGGCGTCGACGGTGGAGCAGTCGACGACGGCGCCGGGCAGGTGCTCCGGGTCGGCGAGCAGGCCGCCCGCGCCGGTCAGCACCTCGGTGAGGTCGGCGGGGCCGGAGACCATCGTGAAGACGACGTCACGGTCGCGCAGGTCGGCGATGGCGTCGGCGACCCTGACCCCGGCCGGTTCCAGCGCCTCGGCCTTGGCCCGCGTGCGGTTCCACACGGTGACGTCCTCGCCGGCCGCGGCGAGCCGGCCGGCCATCGCGGCGCCCATCC
>JACXUW010000172.1 GCA_014763705.1 Micrococcales bacterium
GCTCGACGTCCTCGCCCAGCGGGCCGCGAGGCCATGGCGCAGCCGCCACCGGGGGCCGACCTCGGCCTCCGCGGCGTCGCGCTGGGCGAGGACGTCGAGCGGCTCGGCGCGCTCGGCCGCCCGGGCCCGCCCGGCCAGCGCGGCCGCCAGCTCCTCGTCGGTGACGGCGTCGATCGCGCGGATGAGGTTCTCGCGCAGTTCGTCCCGAGCGGCGGACACCGTCTCGGCATCGAGCACGTCGACCCCGACGGGCAGCGCCTCGCGCAGGGTCGGCGCCTCGTCGAGGTGGGGCCCGGCAGCGGCGAGCAGGTCGTCGACGAGCGTGCGCCGGGTCCACACGTGGACGCCGAAGGTCAGGTGGATGCTCGTGCCGCCGAGGGCGGTCGCGGAGTGCAGCCACCCGCGCGGCAGGTAGAGGCAGTCCCCGGGCCGGAGCACGGCGTCGACGACCGGCTCCTGCTCGGCGGCGGCCCGGACGGCCTCGCGCCGGTCGGTCCACGGCTCGGTGCGCAGCGGCGCCTCCAGCACGGGCGGACGCACCCGCCAGTGCTTCTCGCCCTGCACCTGGACGACGAAGACGTCGTGGACGTCGTAGTGGTCGTCGAACCCGCGGTTCTGCGGCGGGGTGACGTAGGCGTTGGCCTGCACGGGGTGGCCGAGGTCGGCGGCGAGGCGACGAGCGCTCTCGGACACCGGGGCCCAGGTGCGGTGCAGCGCCTGGAGGACGATCGTGGCGCCCTCGGCGAACAGCCGCAGCACGCGGTCCTCGCTCACCTGGTCGCCGATCGAGGCGCCGACGCCGCCGCCCAGCGTCAGGTCGTGCGCCGGGACCGTCGCGCCGTCGCGGGCCATCCGCAGGAACGGGGTGCGCAGCCCGCGCCGGGAGAGGAGCTCGTCGACCGCCGCGGCGTCGAACCCGTGCCGCGCCGGTGGCAGGTCGGCCGCGCGGGTCAGCAGGGGCGCCCGGCCCCACACCGCGTCGGCGAACCGCGTCGGGTCGGCGACGAACGCGCCGAGCCCCCGGCCGCCCTCGCGAAGGGAGGGGGTCGAGGGCTCGGCGCGTCCGGGGTCGGGCATCAGGCCCCGTCGGCCCCGCCGTCGGCGCCGCCGTCGTGCTCGCCCGGGGTGCCGGACTCGTCCGCGCCGCTGTCGGCGGGACCCTCGGGACCCGCGCCGCCGTCGGCGCCGCCGTCGTGCTCGCCGGGGACGCCGGGCTCGGCGCCGCTGTCGGCCGGACCCTCGTCCGGGGTCTGCGTCGGGTTCTCGCTCATCGTGCCCACCCTTCTCCGGGGTGCCGAGCCGGCACCCGTGTCCTGCCATTCCAGCAGGTCAGACTGCTGTTGTGGGCCTCGTGCGCACGCTGGGACGATGGGGGCATGCCCCTCGACGTCGAGCTGGCCGAGGTCCGCGACTTCCTGGCCCGCCACGAGCCGTTCGCGGGGCTGCCCGCCGCCGCGCTCGAGGCCCTGCCGGCACGGATGTCGGTCGAGTACTTCCGCCGGGGCACCGAGATCATCGCGCGCGGCCAGGACAACCACCACCTCTACGTCCTGCGCTCCGGGGCCGCCGACGTCCACGACGAGCAGGGCACGCTCGTCGACCGGGGCGAGGCGGGCAGCTCCTTCGGCTCGATCACCCTGACCCGCGGCAACCCCTCCACCTTCTCGGTCACCGCCATCGAGGACTCGCTCGCCCTCCTGTTGCCCGAGGAGGACTTCCACGCGCTGTGCCGGGCCCATCCGGCGTTCGACGCGTTCTACGACGCCCAGCGCCGCAGCCGGATGCGCGGAGCCGTGGCCGAGCTGCGGGTCTCCGCGACCGGCAGCGCCATCCTCACCACCCCCGTGCGCGAGCTCGTCACCCGCGAGCTCGTCGCCGTCCCGACGACCGCGAGCATCCGGGAGGCCGCCGTCGCGATGGCCGAGCAGCGGGTCTCGTCGCTGCTCGTCATGGACGGGGACCGGCTGGCCGGCATCCTCACCGACCGCGACCTGCGCACCCGCGTCCTCGCGACCGGCACCGACCCCGCGGGGCCGGTCAGCGCGGTGATGACCGGCGACCCCGTCACCGCGTCCGTCGAGTCACTCGCCTTCGAGGCGCTGCTGGAGATGACGAGCCGGCGCATCCACCACCTGCCCGTCGTCGACGCCACCGGCCGTCCCGCGGGCATCGTCACGACGACCGACCTGCTCCGGCTCGAGGAGGCCAACCCGGTCTACCTCGCCGGCGACGTCGCCAAGCAGCCGGACGTCGAGGGCGTCGCGCGGGCAGCCTCCCGCCTGCCCCGGGTCGTCGAGGCGCTCGTCGGCCAGGACGCGTCGGCCGACGACATCGGCCGGGTCGTCACGGCCGTCGGCGACGCGGTCGAGCGCCGTGTCATCGCCCTCGCGGAGGCCGAGCTCGGCCCGCCCCCGGTCCCGTACTGCTGGGTGGCGCTCGGCTCGCGGGCCCGGCTCGAGCAGGCGCTCGCCACCGACCAGGACACCGCGGTCATCATCGACGACGCCGTCGACGCGGCCGGGCTCGCGTGGTTCGAGGCACTCGCCGAACGGGTGACCGACGGCCTCGTCCGCTGCGGCTACCCGCGGTGCAAGGGCGACATGATGGCCTCGAACCCGCGCTGGCGACGGCCGCTCGCCCGGTGGCGCACCGAGCTGACCACGTGGCTCACGGCCCCGACCCCCGAGGCGGTCCTGCACTCCTCGATCTTCTTCGACATGCGGCCGGTCCACGGCGACGAGTCGCTCCACGCGCGCCTGCAGCGCCACGTCCTGGGGGCCGCCCCGGAGGCGCGCACCTTCCTCACCCACCTCGCCCGGCAGGCGGGGGCCCACGAGCCGCCGCTCGGCTTCTTCCGTGGCTTCGTCCTCGAGAAGGCCGGCGAGCACCGGCACACCCTGGACATCAAGCGCGGCGGGGTGCTGCCGGTGGTCGAGCTGGCCCGCGTGCACGCCCTGGCCATCGGCTCGCCCGCCGTCAACACCCGCGCCCGGATCGAGGCCGCCCGGCTCGCGGGCGTGCTCGGCGACGAGCTCGCCGACGACCTGCGCGACGCGTTCGAGTTCATCGGCTACGTCCGGCTGCGCCACCAGAGCGAGCAGGTGCGCGCCGGCCGGCCGACGGACAACTTCGTCGCCCCGGACGACCTGTCGAGCTTCGAGAAGCACCACCTGCGGGAGGCCTTCGCCATCGTGCGCTCCGCGCAGCACTCGCTCGGCCGGCGCTACCTCACCCACGTCGTCTCGTGACGCTGCTGCGCCGCTCGGTCGACGCGCGCCGGCAGCGGGCCGCGCGCCGGGCCCGACCGGGGCCGCTCGCCGACTTCCTCGCCGTGCCGGGGCCGGACCGCGCGACGCCCGTCCACGACCTGCCGCTGCTGGCGGTCGACATCGAGACCACCGGCCTGGACCCCGCGACCGACCGGGTCCTCTCGGTCGGGTGGGTGCCGCTGGACGGCGACCGGGTGGTGCTCGCCGGTGCCGGCCACCTCCTCGTCGGCGACGGGGGCGAGGTGGGCCGCAGCGCGACCGTGCACGGCATCACCGACGACGCCGTCGCCGGGGGCCGCCCGCTGGAGGAGGTCCTCGGGGCGCTGCTCGGGGCGCTCGCCGGCCGCGCGCTGCTCGCCCACTTCGCCCGGGTCGAGACCGGCTTCCTCGGGGCGGCCTGCACCCGGCTGTGGGGTGCGGGCCTGCCGGTCGAGGTCGTCGACACCTTCGAGCTGGAGCGCCGCGCTCTCGGCGGCGGGTGGGACGCCGCGTCCGACCCGGGAGCGTTGCGGCTGTGGGCGGCCCGGGCCCGCCGCGGCCTGCCGGTCTACCGCGCCCACGAGGCCCTGACCGATGCCCTCGCCTGCGCGGAGCTCTACCTCGCCCAGCGGGCCGAGCTGGAGGCGGCTGCACCTCCCGAGACGACGACGACCCTCCGCCACGTCGTGGCGTGAGGGTCGTTCTGCGTGCTGCTGGCCCCCCGGAGGGTGCTCAGATGTGACGCGGGGTGACGGTCTGGGCGAGGACGTAGATCTCCTGGGCCTCGCGGACGAGGTCACGGTCGACCCGGCCGTCCCAGCCGCGCCCGGAGGTGCGGGAGGTGCGGAGGTGGCTCGCGAGGGTGCGAGCCTTCTGGACGGAGAGCGATGCGGCGTTCATGACTCCATGATGCGCCTCGCAACCATACAGCACAACGTGACTTTACTTCACTATCCCGCAGTCTGACTTAAGATTGGAGCATGCTCGACCCACACCGTCTCACGGTCTTCCGCTCGGTCGTGGCCAGCGGCTCGGTGCAGGCCGCCGCCGACAACCTCGGCCTCACGTCGTCCGCGGTCAGCCAGCACCTCGCGGCGCTCCAGCGCGAGACCGGCCTCACCCTCTTCCAGCGCTCCGGCCGCGGCATCGTCCCGACCGAGGCCGCGCTGGTCCTCGACGCCCAGAGCGACGAGCCGATGAGCCAGTGGGGGCGGCTCGAGCAGGTCGTCTCGGACCTGCGCGAGGGGCGCTCCGGGCGGTTGTCCATCGGGTACTTCGCGAGCGCCGGGTCGGCGTGGATGCCGAGCCTCGTCCGCCGGCTGACCGCCGAGTACCCCGACCTCGTCCTCGAGCTCCGGCTCAACGAGCTCGAGCAGCGCGGCCCGCGCCCCGACCTCGACCTCGTCATCGAGCCCCCGGACACTCCGCTGCCACCGGGCCTGCGACGGGTCGACCTCACCGACGACCCGTTCGTCGCGGTGCTGCCCCGCGAGCACGCCCTCGCCGGTGAGTCGCAGATCGCGCTGACCGACCTGCGCGGCGAGACCTGGGTGAGCAACGACCACCCGAGCTCGGTCGGCCACCGGCTGCTCGTGGCCGCCTGCGCGGCGGTCGGCCTGCGTCCCCGCTTCACCGTGCAGGCTCAGGACCACCACACGGCGATCGGGTTCGTGGCGGCGGGCGTCGGGGTCTCGGTGATGCCCGGCCTCGCCGCGCGGGGGCTGCCGCCGTCGGTGGTCCGGGTCGACCTCGCACCGCCGGCCCCGGTGCGCCACCTGTCCGCCGTCGTCCGTCAGCTCGGCGGGTCGACCGCGCCGGCCGAGCGGGCGGTCCAGCTGCTCGAGGAGCTCATCTCGCACCCGAGCTGGTCGCCCCGCCGCCGCTCGGCCCGCTGAGGCCGCGGACCCGGGCTCGGCCCGCGGACGTCAGGCGCGGTCGGACCAGTAGAGGGCACGGGCGGGGCAGAAGGTGACCGCCCGGTCGCCGTCGGCCCGGCCGACCCGGCCGTCCTCGACGACGGGATAGCCCCACTCGTCGAGCCGGAACGCACCCTCGAGGAGCGTGGCGCACAGGCCGTGGCCGGTGCAGGCGACGCGGTCGACCCGCAGCTCGGGGGCCGCCGGCGCGCGGCGGCGCTCAGACGTGGTGGGCACGGGACATCGCTCCCTCCGTGGGACAGGTCCCCGCCACGTGCGCGGCGAGGTGCGGCTCGAGGACCCGGAGGGCCGAGGCGGCGAAGCGCCCGACGCCGTCCGGGAAGCGGCAGGCGCCGCGGTTCGCCAGCAGTCCGGCGTGGGTGCGCAGGTCGTGCACGGCCTGCCGGGTCGGGGTCTCCACCAGCCGGTCCCACGCGGCCGCGACCGCGGGGACGCCGAACATGCACGGCCCGCACTGGCCGGCGGTCTCGCCGGCGGCGTAGCGCAGGTAGCTCGTGACGACGTGCAACGGGCAGCGGCCGGGGTCGAGGACGTCGATGATGCCGGGTCCGAGCGAGCCGCCGACACGGGAGAGGTCCTCGCTCGTCCAGCGCAGCCGCCGGGCCTCGGCCGCCGGCGCGACGACGCCGCCGAGCCCGCCGACCACGAGGTACTCCGCCCCCGCAGCCGGTTCGGCGGCGGCGAGGAGGTCGGCGACGGGGACACCGGCCTGGGTCTCGAGCACGCCGGGCCAGGAGACGGCGCCGGTCAGCGTCACGAGCCGGGGCCCGGGCTCTGCCTCGGTCCCGTAGGAGCGGAACCACGTCGGCCCGTACGCCTCGACCTGGGCGATCCGCCAGACCGTCTCGGCGTTGAGGACGACCGTCGCGGGGACCCTGCGCCCGTCGGCGTCACGGCCGCCCATGACGAACGGCCGCCGCTTGGTCATCGGGCGGGCCAGCCCGCCGTAGGCCGCCGAGACGAGCGAGGTCTCCTCGGACGAGACGTACCGGTCCGGCACCTCGAGGACGTCGGCCCCGGTGGCGGCGAGCAGGGCCGCGGTGCGCGAGCCCCGGTGGGCCGCGAAGAGGATGCTGCGCCGCCGGCCGTGCGCGACGAGGGAGGCGCCGCGGAGCAGCTCCTCGAGGTGGTGCTCGACGACGTGGGCGTCCTTGGCCGCCCCGATCTCGCCGTCGCAGGCGTTGACGACGAGGTGGGCGCCGTGGTCGTGCGCGGCCCGCACCTTGACGCCGGTGCTGAAGGCGGCGCCGCCCCGGCCGGTCAGCCCGGCGGCGTGCAGCTGCTCGACGAGGTTCACGACCACTCACCCCCGAGGACGGCGTCCCGCCGGGTGCGGTCGGCGTGCGTCGACAGCAGCCGCCAGAGGACGGCGCCGACGCCGACCACGCCGCAGGCGGCCGTCACCGCGCGCAGTCCGGCCTGGCTGGCCGTGCCGAGGACGAACCCGTGCACGAGGGCCATCGGCCACAGCGCGTAGGTCGCGTAGTGAACTGCGCGCCAAGCGCGTTCGGAGATGCGGTGGCGGAGCCAGGAGGTGACGGAGACCGCCACGAGGAGGTCGACGGCCAGCGTGCCGAGCCCGACCCAGAACGTCTCGTAGCCGCTCGTGAAGGGGACCAGCACCGAGACCCAGTCGATGCTCACGTACGTCTCGACGACGGCGGTCGCGACGTGCACGGTGAGGAAGGAGAGCATCCCGAGGGAGAGCCACCGGTGCACGGCCATGACGACCGTGGCGGACTCGCCGTGCGGCCGGCGTCGGCCGGAGGTGACGACACCGAGGACGACGACGGCGGTGAGCAGGGCGATGCTCGCGATGCCGGTCGCCCGGGAGAGGAACCACAGGGCCTCGTTCACGGGGTCACCTCCGGGG
>JACXUW010000633.1 GCA_014763705.1 Micrococcales bacterium
ACCCCGACGGGCTGATGGCCGCCGAGGTCGCCGCCGAGGCCGCCGCGGCCGACGGGCTCGAGGTGCACGTCGTGCCGGCCCGCGCCACGGTGCAGGCGATCGCCGCGCTCGCGGTCCTCGACCCCGACCGCTCGGTCCCGGCCAACGTCGTCGCGATGACCGAGGCGGCGGTGGCGACACGGCACGGCGCCGTCACCGTCGCCACGAAGGAGGCGCTCACCTGGGCCGGCGTGTGTCACCCCGGGGACGTCCTCGGCATCGTCGACGGCGACGTCGCCTTCCTCGGCTCCGACCTCGCCACGTCCGCCCGAGACGTCCTCGACCGGCTGCTGTCCTCCGGCGGCGAGCTCGTCACCCTCGTCACCGGCGCCGACGCCGACCCGCTCCTCGTCGAGCGGCTCGCCGACGAGCTGGGGCGCACCCGTCCCGAGCTCGAGGTCGTCGTGCTCGACGGCGGCCAGCCGGTCTACCCGCTGCTCATCGGGGTCGAGTGACGTGGCCACCGAGTCCAGTCCGCTGCGGCCGATCATCGCCACCGCCGCCGAGAAGTTCGCCAAGCACCGCGACATCCGCACCGTCGGCGACCTCCTCGCCTTCTGGCCGCGGCGCTACCGCACCCGCGAGGCCGACCTCGGGTCGGTGACCCCCGGCGAGTTGCTCGTCGGCGTCGCCGAGGTGAAGTCGGCGCACACCCGCCGGATGCAGAAGCGCAAGGGCACGATGCTCGAGGTCGTCATCACCGACGGCCGCAACGACCTCGACATCACCTTCTTCAAGGCCTGGGGCCACGAGAAGGCGCTCGTCCCGGGGGCGCGGGGCATCTTCGCCGGCACGGTCGGCACCTACCGGGGTCGCCTCCAGCTGACCCACCCCGGCTACACGATGCTCGACGACTTCGACGCCGGAGACCGCAAGGACCTCATCCCGATCTACCGGGCGGTCGGCACCCTCCACACGTGGACGGTCACCGAGAGCGTCCGGCGCGTCCTCGACGTCCTCGACGAGGTCCCGGACGCACTGCCCGACGACGTCCGCGCCCGCCGCCACCTCGTCTCGCGCACCGAGGCCCTGCGCGGCATCCACGGCCCGGACACGATGGCCCAGGTCGAGCAGGCCCGGCGGCGGCTGCGCTACGAGGAGGCGTTCGTCCTCCAGACCACCCTCGCCCAGCGCCGCCGGGCGTCCGCCGGCACGGCCACGAAGGCCCGGCCGGGGCGCCCCGACGGCCTGCTCGCGGCCTTCGACGAGCGGCTGCCCTTCGCCCTCACCGCCGGTCAGCGCGAGGTCGGCGAGACGCTGGCCGCGGAGATGGCGCGCGAGGTGCCGATGCACCGCCTGCTCCAGGGCGAGGTGGGCTCGGGCAAGACGGTCGTCGCGCTGCGGGCGATGC
>JACXUW010000634.1 GCA_014763705.1 Micrococcales bacterium
GAACACGCCGTGTCGCGGCGGGTCCACACGGCGTGTTCTGTTCACTCGACGGGTGGGGCGGGGGCGTCAGAGGCGGGTCGCGGCCTCGAGGTCGGCCCGGATGGCCGCCAGCCGGGACGCCGCGCGCTCGCGGGCGCCGCGCAGGTCCTCGCCTGCCACCGGTTCGACGACCTCGAGGTAGACCTTGAGCTTGGGCTCGGTGCCGGAGGGCCGGACGATGACCCGCGAGTCGTCGGCGAGGTACCAGCGCAGGCCCTCGGTCGGGGGCAGCCCGCCGTCGCCGCGGGCCAGGTCGTCGACCCGGGCCACGTCGACCCCGGCGACCGACGCCGGCGGTGCCGAGCGCAGCCGGTCCATCACCGTGCCGATGAGGGAGAGGTCGTCGACGCGCACCGAGAAGGAGTCGGTGGCGTGCACGCCGTGCGCGCGGGCGAGGTCGTCGAGCCGGTCGGTGAGCGTTCGGCCCTCCGCCTTGAGGGTCGCGGCGAGCTCGGCGACGAGCAGGGCGGCGGAGACGCCGTCCTTGTCGCGCACGTGCCCCGGGTCGACGCAGTAGCCGAGTGCCTCCTCGTAGCCGTAGCGCAGCCCCGGCACGCGGCCGATCCACTTGAAGCCGGTGAGCGTCTCCTCGTGGCGCACCCCCGCGGCCCGGCACATCGCGGCGAGCAGCCGGGAGGAGACGATCGAGTTGGCGAACACGGCCTCGGCGGAGTCGGCCTCGACCCCCCGCGACAGGACGTGGGACCCGAGCAGCGCGCCGACCTCGTCGCCCCGGAGCATCCGCCAGCCGCCCGGGCCGGGCACCGCGACGGCGCACCGGTCGGCATCCGGGTCGTTGGCGACGACGAGGTCGGGGCCGGTCTGCTCGGCGAGCTCGAGGGCGGCGTCCATGGCGCCGGGCTCCTCGGGGTTGGGGAAGGACACGGTCGGGAACATCGGGTCCGGCTCGGCCTGCGACGGCACGGGCAGCGGCTCGGCGAAGCCCGCCGCGGCGAAGGCCCGTCGCACCGTCTCCGAGCCCACGCCGTGCAGCGCCGTGTGCACGACGGTCAGCTCGCGCGGCGCGTCGGAGGAGACGACCGTCGCCACGTCGGCGAGGTAGGCCTCGAGGACGTCGTCGCCGAGGGTCTCCCAGCCGTCGTCGGCCCGCGGCACCGACGCCACCGACGGCACGCGCGCGATCTCGGCCGCGATGAGCCCGTCGACCGGCGGCACGATCTGCGAGCCGTCGCCGACGTACACCTTGTACCCGTTGTCCTGCGGCGGGTTGTGCGACGCGGTGACCATGACGCCGGCATCCGCGCCCAGGTACCGGATGGCGTACGCGAGCACGGGGGTCGGCAGCGGGTGCGGGAGGACGACGGCGCGCCCGCCCATCCCGGTGACGA
>JACXUW010000173.1 GCA_014763705.1 Micrococcales bacterium
CCCGCGGCCGAGGACTTGTCCGTGTACTTCGCGGTGACCCAGCCCGAGCCCTCGGGCTTGCCCTCGAAGGCCTGGAAGGTGCCGGTGGCGCCCTGGTTGAGCGAACCGACGATGACGTCGGCCCCGCTGCCGATGAGCTGCGTCGCGAACTGCTGCGCCTTCGCGGCGTCGTTGAAGTCACCGGTCCAGACGGGCTTGATCGTCGTGTTGACCCCGGTGTCCTTGATCGCCTGCTCCATCGCGTGGACCTCGGCCATCGAGAACGGGAGGGAGAGGCCGCCGACGTAGCCGACCGTGCCGGTCTTGCTCAGCGTGGAGGCGAAGACGCCCATGCCGTAGAAGCCGATGTGGAACTGGCGGTCGATCGTCCAGACGTTGACGGGCAGGTCCTTGGCCTCGCCGTCGTACTCGGCGATGAAGGCGACGTCCGGGTTGGCCTTGGCGACCTTGGCCGTCGCGTCGTAGAACTGCGAGCCGTGCGTCCACACGACGGTCGCCCCGTCGCCGACCGCCTCGTTGAGGCGGGCCTCGATGTCGGGCACGGCGACCTTCTCGGTGAAGGAGACCTCCGCGCCGGCGCTCTCGGCGGCCTTGAGGGCGGCCAGGCCGATGGCGTTGTAGTCCGCGTCGTTCGTGGGGCCGGAGAAGATGGCCGCGATCTTCGTCGTCGAGCTCCCACCGCCCGAGCCGGCGCCACCCTCGTCGTCGGAGCCGCAGGCGGCCAGCAGGACGAGCGGCGCGAGGGCGATCGCGGCGACGAGGCGGCTGGTGGGTCGGGTCATGGCGCGCTCCTGGGGTCATCGGCTCGCCCGGGGACCGGAGCCCGGGCGATGTCAGGCCGTTGAGAGACGAGTGTGCGAAGCGACACCGGACCGGCTCATTGTCGGCATCCGCCAGACATGCACGAGGACGTGAGCAGACTTTGCCCAACGCTCTGTGGTAATCGGCCCCATGAATGACGATGCGTCACACGCCGGTTCGCGGCGCCGGCCATCCCAAGAGGTTGAGGCCTCAAGTATGTGGGGCGCGGTGCGCGACCGCTGGCGCACCCGCCGACGGGGTCCGCCCACGGCCCGCCCGGAGCCGGCGACGTCAGTCGTCGGTGAGGGTGAGGTGCACCCCGCCGACCAGCGCGGAGGAGACGTTGTAGAGGAACGCCGAGAGGGTCGCGATGGCCGTGAAGAGGATGACGTCGACGACGCCGACGACGATCGAGAGCGACACCACGCGGGTGAAGCCGACGAAGTCGAGGATGTCGAACTTCGAGCCGCCGTCCTGGATGACCTGCCCGATGACGCCGTTGACCTGGTCGAAGACGCCCATCGCGTCGAGGACCGTCCACAGCACGATCGTCGCGACGACGAGCGCGATGCCGAGGGCCACCGACAGCAGGAACGAGACCTTCATCGCCGACCACGGGTCGATGCGCGAGACGGTCAGCTTGACCCGGCGCGCACCGGCCGGACGCGGGGCCGGCGAGCCGCCCCGGGGAGCGGCCGCGGCCGGGCGCTCGGCACCCCGCGGCGACTCGACGGCACGGGACGGGGCCCCGGCCTCACGGCCGGTCGGCACCGGACGGGTGGTCTCGCGGGCCGGCGTCACCGGGTCGGCCGTGCGCCGCATCGCGCCACCGGAGGCCGGGCGGGCGGACGCACTGCCGCCGTCGGCGTAGGGCGCCCGGGGGGCACCCGAGGAGCGCACGGGACGTCCGGCGCTGTCTGCGGTGCTCACTCAGGGCCTCCTCGGTCAGCCTCACCGTCCGATGCGTCGTCACCGGTAGGTGCTTCGTCCGACGGTACGGCATCCGCGGGGACACCTGCGACATCGGCACTCAGGGTCTGCCCAGCCGTGACCACCTCGTCACCGGCGACGGCGGCCGCGTCCGCGGTCTGCTCCGCGTCCCCCTCCGGAGCAGCGGCCTCGGCGGCCTCGACGGCCTCCTCGACCTCCTTCTCCGGGTTGCGGGTGACGGCGACGATCGCGTCCTCCTTGCCGGGCTTGGCGAACTGGACGCCCATCGTGTTGCGGCCGGTCAGGCGCACCTCGTCGACCCGCGACCGGACGATGTTGCCCTTCTCGAAGA
Source organism: Micrococcales bacterium (assembly GCA_014763705.1). Lineage (GTDB taxonomy): Bacteria > Actinomycetota > Actinomycetes > Actinomycetales > Dermatophilaceae > Phycicoccus. Next base: position 2,084 of record JACXUW010000173.1, read on the forward strand.
CGACGAGGACCTCGTCGTTCTCGTCGACGGTCAGCGCGCCGACGAGGTCACCGCCCTTGTCGGACAGCTTGGCGACGGCGACGCCGAGGATGGCGCGGCCCTTGACGTTCCACTCCGAGGCCTTCGAGCGCTTGGCCAGGCCGGACTCGAAGACGACGAAGACGTCCGGGTCCGTGCCGTCGGCGACGACCGACATCGAGAGCAGCTCGTCGCCGGAGCGGAACTTCATCCCGGTGACGCCGGAGGTCGCCCGGCCCATCGGGCGCAGCGTGGCGTCGTCGGCGTGGAAGCGGACCGACTGCCCCTTGCGCGAGACGAGGAGCAGGTCGTCGGTGGAGTCGACCAGCCCGACCCCGACCAGCTCGTCGCCGTCGCGCAGGTTGACCGCGATGAGGCCGCCGGTGCGCGGGCTGTCGTACTCGGCGAGGCGGGTCTTCTTGACCAGGCCGGCGCGGGTGGCCAGCAGCAGGTACGGCGCGTCGTCGTAGGAGCGGATGGCCAGCACCTGGGCGATCTCCTCACCCGGCTGGAAGGCCATGAGGTTCGCGACGTGCTGGCCCTTGCCGTCGCGCCCGGAGTCCGGCAGCTCGTAGGCCTTGGCGCGGTAGACCCGGCCGAGGTTGGTGAAGAACAGCAGCCAGTGGTGCGAGGTCGTCGTGAAGAAGTGGTCGACCATGTCCTCGCCGCGCAGTGCGGCCCCGCGCACGCCCTTGCCGCCGCGCCGCTGCGAGCGGTACGCGTCGACCCGGGTGCGCTTGGCGTAGCCGCCACGGGTGATCGTGACGACGACGTCCTCCTCCGGGATGAGGTCCTCCATCGACATGTCGCCGTCGGTCGGCATGATCGTCGTGCGCCGCTCGTCGCCGAACTTCTCGACGATGGCCGCGAGCTCGTCGGAGACGATGTCGCGCTGGCGCTGGGGCTTCGCGAGGATGTCGCGGTAGTCCTCGATCTGCGCCTGCAGCTTGTCGTGGTCGTCGATGATCTTCTGCCGCTCCAGGGCCGCGAGCCGGCGCAGCTGGAGGTCGAGGATGGCGCGGGCCTGGATCTCGTCGATCTCGAGCAGCTCGATGAGGCCGTTGCGGGCCTCCTCCACCGTCGGCGAGCGCCGGATGAGCGCGATGACCTCGTCGAGCGCGTCGAGCGCCTTGAGGTAGCCGCGGAGGATGTGGATCTCCTCCTCCGCCTTGCGAAGCCGGTAGGCGGTACGCCGCTGGATGACGTCGATCTGGTGCTCGCACCAGTAGCGGATGAACGCGTCGATCGGCAGCGTGCGCGGCACGCCGTCGACGAGCGCGAGCATGTTCGCGCCGAAGCTGGTCTGCAGCTGGGTGTGCTTGTAGAGGTTGTTGAGCACGACCTTCGCGACCGCGTCGCGCTTGAGCACGATGACGAGCCGCTGGCCGGTGCGGCCCGAGGTCTCGTCGCGGATGTCGGCGATGCCCGAGAGCCGGCCGTCCTTGACGTGCTCGGCGATCTTCTGCGCGAGCGAGTCCGGGTTGACCTGGTACGGCAGCTCGGTGACGACGAGGCACTGCCGGTTCTGGATCTCCTCGACCTCGACGACCGCGCGCATGATGATGCTGCCGCGCCCGGTGCGGTAGGCGTCCTCGATGCCGCGGTGGCCCATGATCAGGGCGCCGGTCGGGAAGTCCGGACCGGGGATCGCCTTCATCACCGCGTCGAGGGCCTCCTCGCGCGGCGCGTCCGGGTGGCGGAGCATCCACTCGGCGGCCGCGGCGACCTCGCGCAGGTTGTGCGGCGGGATCTGCGTCGCCATCCCGACCGCGATGCCGGCGCTGCCGTTGACGAGCAGGTTCGGGAAGCGGGAGGGGAGGACCTCGGGCTCGAGCGTCTTGCCGTCGTAGTTCGGCTTGAAGTCGACGGTCTCCTGCTCGATGTCGCGGACCATCTCCATCGACAGCGGGGCCATCCGGCACTCGGTGTACCGCGGCGCGGCGGCCGGGTCGTCACCCGGGGACCCGAAGTTGCCCTGGCCCTGGACCAGCGGGTAGCGCAGCGACCAGTCCTGGACGAGGCGGACGAGGGCGTCGTAGATCGCGCTGTCGCCGTGCGGGTGGTACTGGCCCATGACGTCGCCGACGACGCGGCTGCACTTGTTGAAGCCGCGGTCCGGGCGGTAGCCGCCGTCGTACATCGCGTAGAGCACGCGGCGGTGCACCGGCTTGAGGCCGTCACGGACGTCGGGCAGCGCGCGGGAGACGATGACCGACATCGCGTACTCGATGTACGAGCGCTGCATCTCGGTGTTGAGGTCGATCGGCTCCGTGCGGTCGGTCTCGACGGGCGTCTGGTCGGTCATCGGGGTCCTTGCCTAGCGGTTCGTCGGGGGAGTGCGGGGGCGACGCGCGTCAGATGTCCAAGAAGCGCACGTCGCGGGCGTTGCGCTGGATGAAGCTGCGCCGGCTCTCGACGTCCTCGCCCATGAGCACCGAGAAGATCTCGTCGGCCGCGGCGGCGTCGTCGAGGGTGACCTGGAGGAGCACCCGCTGGTCGGGGTCCATCGTGGTCTCCCACAGCTCCTGGTAGTCCATCTCGCCGAGGCCCTTGTAGCGCTGCACCGGGTTGTCCTTCGGCAGCCGGCGGCCCTTGGACTGCCCCTCGGCGATGAGGGCGTCGCGCTCGCGGTCGGTGAACGCGAACTCGTGCGGGGCGTTGCTCCACTTGAGGCGGTAGAGCGGCGGCTGGGCGAGGTAGACGAAGCCGGCCTCGATGAGCGGCTTCATGAACCGGAACAGCAGGGTGAGCAGCAGGGTGCGGATGTGCATGCCGTCGACGTCGGCGTCGGCCATCAGCACGATCTTGTGGTACCTGGCCTTCTCGATGTCGAAGTCCTCGCCGATGCCGGTGCCGAACGCCGAGATGAGCGCCTGCACCTCCTGGTTGGCGAGCGCCTTGTCGAGGCGCGCGCGCTCGACGTTGAGGATCTTGCCCCGGATCGGGAGGATCGCCTGGGTGTGCGGGTTGCGGCCACGGACCGCCGAGCCGCCGGCGCTGTCGCCCTCGACGATGAACACCTCGGAGACCGCGGGGTCCTTGGCCTGGCAGTCGCGCAGCTTGCCCGGCAGGCCGCCGGACTCGAGCACCCGCTTGCGGGTCGCCTCGCGGGCCTTGCGGGCGGCCATCCGGGCGGTGGCCGCCTGGATCGACTTGCGGACGATCTCCTTGCCCTCGTTCGGGTGGCGCTCGAGCCAGTCGCCGAACTCGTCGGTCATCGCCCGCTGGACGAAGCCCTTGACCTCGGAGTTGCCGAGCTTGGTCTTGGTCTGGCCCTCGAACTGCGGCTCGCCGAGCTTGACGCTGATGACGGCGGTCAGGCCCTCGCGGACGTCGTCGCCGGTGAGGTTCTCGTCCTTCTCCTTGAGCAGGTTCTGCTTGCGCGCGAAGTCGTTGACCAGCTTGGTCAGCGCCGCGCGGAAGCCCTCCTCGTGGGTGCCGCCCTCGTGCGTGTTGATCGTGTTCGCGTAGGTGTGCACCGACTCGGAGTACGCCGTGGTCCACTGCATCGCGAGCTCGAGGGACAGGCTGCGCGCCTCGTCCTCGACCTCGATCGAGATGACCTCGGGGTGCACCGGCTCGGTGCGCTTGGACGCGACGAGGTGGTCGACGTAGTCGACGAGCCCGTTGTCGTAGCGGTAGGAGACCGAGCGCGCGGTCGTCGTGCGGGCCCCGCCGCCGGCCTCCTCGTCCTCGTGGTCCTCGACGACCGCGATGTCGGCGTCGACACCGTCGAGATCGGGGGAGCCGTCGGCGGCCTCGGTGACCCGCTCGTCGACGAGGTTGATGGTCAAGCCCTTGTTGAGGAACGCGTACTGCTGGAAGCGGGCCCGGATCGTCTCGTAGTCGTACTCGGTGGTCTCGAAGATCTCCGGGCTGGCCCAGAACGTGATCGTCGTGCCGGTGCGGTCGGTCTCCTCCATCTCGGTGAGGGGACCGGTCGGGACGCCGTGGTCGAAGGACATCCGGTGGGCGTGGCCCTTCTGGCGCACGCAGACGTCGAGGCGGGTGGAGAGCGCGTTGACCACCGAGGAGCCGACGCCGTGGAGGCCGCCGGACACCTTGTACCCGCCGCCGCCGAACTTGCCGCCGGCGTGCAGCTGGGTGAGGACGAGCTCGACGGCGCTGACGCCCTCGGTGGGGTGGATGTCGGTGGGGATGCCGCGGCCGTTGTCCTTGACCCGGACGGCGCCGTCCTCCATGAGGATGACGTCGATGGTGTCGGCGTAGCCGGCCAGGGCCTCGTCGACCGCGTTGTCGACGATCTCCCAGACGAGGTGGTGCAGGCCGCGCTCGCCGGTGGAGCCGATGTACATGCCCGGGCGCTTGCGGACCGCCTCGAGCCCCTCGAGGACGGTGATGGCCGACGCGTCGTAGGCCGGGCCCTCGGGGAGGACGGGAGCCTGCTCTGGCGGGACGGTGGGGTCCACGGCGGACGGGACGGTGGGGTCCACGGCGGGCACGTCGGGGGTGTCGGGCTGGTCGGCCACGGGTCTCCTTCGTCACTGGCCGCGCCGGGCACCGGGACGGTGCGGGCGGCTCATGGCGCGCGCCCGCGGGTCGTGAACACCCGGGGGCGCGCTGTCACCCTCCATCCTACCGGTCGGGACCGACGGAGCACCCGCTGGGAGGCCCGTGGCGCCGGTTTTCCGGCATTTTCGGGTCCGTCCACGACTCCCCACACGCGCCCCGGCCCCTCGGCGGCGCTGAGCGGCCTTCCTCGGCCTCGCCGTCCGGGTGGTCTCGCCCGGTCGTCACGGGCCCTTGTGGTGGTCGTCCTCGCGGACGGCCGGACGGCCCGGTCGCGGCGAACGGGCGGGCTGCCCCCCGCCCCCGCCCGAGGTGCGTGCTACCGCGCAGTACGTGCTGCGATGGCGACAGTTACTGCGCGGTAGCACGCACCGGGGGGCCGACGGGGCGTGCTAC
>JACXUW010000174.1 GCA_014763705.1 Micrococcales bacterium
CAACTAGAGTGATGACCGCCACCGCCCACGAAGGAGAGCACCACTGATGTCGGAACGTGTACAGATGCCCGCACTCGGCGAGTCCGTCACCGAGGGGACCGTGACGCGGTGGCTCAAGAGTGTCGGCGACGAGGTCGCGGTCGACGAGCCGCTCCTCGAGGTCTCCACCGACAAGGTCGACACCGAGATCCCCTCGCCGGTCGCCGGCACGCTCCAGGAGATCCTCGTCCAGGAGGACGACACCGTCCCCGTCGGCGCCGACCTCGCGGTCATCGGCGAGGGCGCGGGTTCCGAGGGCTCTTCGGGTGGCGGCGAGTCCGCCCCGGCGCAGGAGGAGTCGACCTCCGGTTCCGGCTCCGGCTCCGGGTCGGGTGAGGGTCCGGCCGACGAGGTCGCGGACCCCGCCGACACCGGCGCGGTCGCCGAGGCCGGCGACGAGGGCGGGCAGGAGCCCGCCGAGCCGCAGGCCGCCGACGACGAGCAGGAGCAGCCGGCACAGGCGGCGCCGGCGGGGTCGGGCGACTCCGGCTCCTCCGCCGGCGGGTCGGGCGACGGCACGACGGTCCAGATGCCCGCGCTCGGCGAGTCGGTCACCGAGGGCACGGTGACCCGCTGGCTGAAGTCCGAGGGCGACGAGGTCGCCGTCGACGAGCCGCTGCTCGAGGTCTCCACCGACAAGGTCGACACCGAGATCCCCTCGCCGGTGGCCGGCACCCTGACGAAGATCCTCGTCCAGGAGGACGAGACGGTGCCGGTCGGCGCCGACCTCGCCGTCGTCGGCGGGTCCGGTGGGGGCAGCGCGCCCGCTGAGGCGCCGGCGCAGGCCGACGTCCCCGCCGAGGAGACCCCGGCCACGGAGGACCAGCCCGAGCCCGAGCCGCAGCAGCCGGCCGCGGCCGAGCAGCAGCCCGAGCCGGCACCCGCCGACGAGGCGCCGGCGCAGGAGAAGCCCGACGAGGCGGCGGCCGCCGCGGACGACGCCCCGTCGGCGAGCACCGCTCCGGCCTCGGGCAGCTCGACGGCGCCGACCCCTCGGGCCGACGAGTCCGACGCGAGCAGCTACGTCACCCCGCTCGTCCGCAAGCTCGCCGCCGACCACGGCATCGACCTCGCGAGCCTCACCGGCACCGGCATCGGCGGGCGCATCCGCAAGCAGGACGTCCTCGCGGCCGCCGAGGCCAAGAAGGCCCCCGAGCCCGAGCCCGAGCCGCAGGCACCTGCGGCCCAGGCGCCCGCGGCCGCGCCGCAGGCCCCGGCCGCCACGAAGGCCCCGGTCGACACCAGCCTGCGCGGCACGACCCAGCCGATGTCGCGGCTGCGCAAGACGATCGCCCGCCGGATGGTCGAGTCGCTCCAGGTCTCGGCCCAGCTGACGACGGTCGTCGAGGTCGACGTCACCCGCATCGCGCGGCTGCGCGACCGGGCCAAGGCCGACTTCGCCCAGCGCGAGGGCACGAAGCTCAGCTTCCTGCCGTTCTTCGCGCTCGCCGCCGTCGAGGCCCTCAAGGCCCACCCGATGGTCAACGCGAGCATCGAGGACGACCAGGTGACCTACCACGGGTCCGAGAACCTGGGCATGGCCGTCGACACCGAGAAGGGGCTCATCGTCCCGGTCCTCAAGAACGCCGGCGACCTCAACATCGCCGGCCTGGCCCGGGGCATCGCCGACCTGGCGGACCGGACGCGGAGCAACAAGATCATGCCGGACGACCTGGCCGGCGGGACCTTCACCATCACCAACACCGGCTCGCGCGGGGCGCTCTTCGACACCCCGATCATCAACCAGCCGCAGGTCGGCATCCTCGGCACCGGTGCGGTCGTCAAGCGCCCGGTCGTCGTCCGGGGCGAGGACGGTGGCGAGACGATCGCCATCCGCTCGATGGTCTACCTCGCCCTCTCCTACGACCACCGGATCGTCGACGGCGCCGACGCCGCGCGCTTCCTCTCGACGATGAAGCAGCGCCTCGAGGAGGGCGCGTTCGAGGCCGACCTCGGCCTCTGACGCCCGCGCCGTGGCCCGCATCGTCGTCACCGGGTCCTCCGGCCTCATCGGCACCGCCCTCGTCGCCGCGCTCCGCGAGCGCGGCGACGAGGTCGTCCGACTGGTCCGCCGGGCCCCGTCCGCCGCGGACGAGGTGCGCTGGGACCCCGCCTCCCGGCACCTCGACCCCGCGGTCCTCGACGGCGTCGACGGCGTCGTCAACCTCGCCGGTGCGGGCGTCGGCGACAAGCGGTGGACCCCGGCGTACAAGCACACGATCCTCGCCTCGCGCACCGACTCCACGACGGCGGTCGCCACGGCGGTGGCCGCGGCCGACCACCCGGTGCGGCTCGTGTCCGGCTCCGCGGTCGGCTACTACGGCGACCGCGGGGACGAGGAGCTGACCGAGGCCAACCCGCCCGGCACCGGCTTCCTCTCCGACGTCGTCATCGCCTGGGAGGCCGCGGCCGCCCCGGCGGTCGAGGCCGGGGCCCCGGTCGCGTTCGCGCGCACCGGGATCGTCATGGCGCGGAACGGCGGCGCGATGCAGCCGCTGCTCCGGCTCGCCCGGCTCGGGCTCGGCGGACCGCTCGGCCTCGGTCGCCAGTTCTGGCCGTGGATCACCCTGACCGACGAGGTGGGAGCGCTGCTGCACCTCCTCGACCACCCCGAGGTCACCGGGCCGGTCAACCTCTGCGGCCCCTCACCCGCGCGCCAGCGCGACGTCGCCGCGGTGCTCGGGCGCGCCCTGCACCGGCCGGCGCTGCTGCCCGCGCCCTCCCCCGCGCTCCGCCTCGTGGTCGGTGAGTTCGCCGGCGAGATCCTCGGCAGCCAGCGCATCGTCGGCGACGTGCTCCGCGAGAGCGGCTACCGCCACGTCCACCCCGACCTCGACACCGCCGCTCGCTGGCTCGTCGCCTGAGTCGTCGCCACCGGGTGGCGGTGCTCGCGCGCGACGTGCCGCAGCCGCCGCTGCTGCGTGGTGGTGGGCGGCGGAGCCGTCGACGGCCCGGCGCGGCCCCCGCGGAAGAACACCCGCTTGGTCAGCTCGGCCGCGACGACGTAGCAGCCGGTCACCGCCACGAGCAGGAGGACGAGCCGCACCGACGGCTGCCCGAGGCCGAGCGCCGGCCGCACGGCGGGGACGAACGGCAGCGAGACGGTGACGCCGGCGACGAGGGCCGACGTGAGGACGAGAGCCACCCCGGGACGGCTGCGCCACGACGGGCGTCGGCTGCGGAGCACGAAGAGGACCGCGAGCTCGGTGAGCGTCGACCCGACGAACCAGCCGGTGCGGAAGAGCGTCGGCCCGGCGTCCAGCACCTGGAGCAGGAGGGCGAAGGTCAGCAGGTCGAAGGCGCTGCTCAGCATCCCGAACACGACCATGAAGTCACGCACCTGGCGCAGGTCCCACCGGCGCGGGCGCCGCACGTCCTCGGGGTCGACCCGGTCCCCGGCCAGCGTGACGCTCGGGAGGTCGGAGAGGAAGTTCAGCAGGAGGATCTGCCGCGGCAGGAGGGGCAGGAAGGGCAGGAACGCCGAGGCGGCGGCCATGCTGGCGGTGTTGCCGAAGTTCGCGCTGACCGTCGTGTAGACGTACTTGAGGGTGTTGGTGAACGTCTGCCGGCCGAGTCGCACCCCCCGCACGAGGACGCCGAGGTCCTTCTCCAGCAGCACCATCGCCGCCGCGCTCTTCGCGACGTCGACCGCGGTGTCGACCGAGATGCCGACGTCGGCGAGGTGCAGCGGTCCGGCGTCGTTGATGCCGTCGCCGAGGTAGCCGACGACCGCGCCGTCGGCCCGGAACGCTTCGATCACCCGCTCCTTGTGCGTGGGGGTCAGCTCGGCGAACGCGTCGGCGGAGCGCACCAGCCCCCGCAGCGCGTCGGCGTCCGCGGCCTCGACCTCCAGTCCGGTGAGCACCCTCGGGTCGGTGACGCCCACCGCCCGGGCGACGTCGGCCGCCACGAGCCGGTTGTCGCCGGTGAGCATGACCAGCCGGATGCCGAGCTCCGCGAGGTCCGCGACGGTGCGCGCGACGTCGTCCTTCGGCGGGTCCTCGAAGGCGAGGAGGCCGAGGAGCACCATCCCCTGCTCGTCGTCGACGGTCACCGCGGTGCGGCCGGGCAGCCGGCGTTCGGCGACGGCGAGGACGCGGCGACCACCGGTGCTCAGCCGGTGGATCCGGGCGTCGAGCGCCTCCCGGGCGGGGGTGTCGAGGGCCGTGGGGGCCCCGTCCGGCCCGACCAGACGGTCGCACACCGCGAGGACCGACCGGTACGCCCCCTTGGTCACGAGGACCGGCTCCTTCTCCCCGTCGACGAGGACCGACAGCCGCTTGCGGTCGAAGTCGAAGGGGACCTCGTCGAGGGCGCGCCGGTCGACCGGACGGGGCACGGCGCGGAGCACCGCGTCGTCGAGGGGGTTGGTGAAGCCGGTCTGGAGGGCGGCGTTGAGGGCGGCCCGCTCGGCGACGCGCGGGCTGTGCACCCCGGTGGCGTCGACCGTGGCCGCGAGCCGCAGGACGCCGGTCGTCAGGGTGCCGGTCTTGTCGGTGCAGAGCACGTCCATGCTGCCGAGGTCCTCGATGGCGTCGAGCCGGCGCACGATGACCGAGGAGGCCGCCATCCGCCGGGCCCCGGTCGAGAGGGAGACCGCGACGATGGCGGGCAGCATCTGCGGGGTCACCCCGACGGCCAGGGCGAGGGAGAAGAGCAGCGCGTCGACGAGTGGACGGCCCAGGACCACGTTGACGACGAGGATGACGGCGGTCAGGCCGAGGGTCACCCGGGCCAGGAGGAGCCCGAGTCGCGCGGTGCCCTGCTCGAAGCTCGTCGGGGCGCTGCGGGCGGTGAGGACGCGCGACATGCGGCCCAGCTCGGTGTGCGCACCGGTGACGACCGCGACCGCCTCGCCCCGGCCGCTCACGACGTGGCCGCCCTGGAGCAGGGCGCTGTGCCGGTCGGCGAGCGGTGCGTCCGTCGGCGCGGGGTCGGCGTGCTTGTGCCGGGGGTAGGTCTCCCCGGTCAGGGCGGACTGGTCGGCCTGCAGCGCCTCGGCGACGAGCACCCGGCAGTCGCAGGGGATGACGTCGCCCGCGTCCAGGAGGACGACGTCGCCGACGACGACCTCCTCGGGCCGCACGGAGACCACCCGGCCGGAGCGCCGCACCTCGACGTGCACCTGGACGCGGTCGAGCAGCCGGGCCACGGTGACCGCCGCCCCGTGCTCCTGCCAGAACCCGAGCAGTCCGCTGAGCAGGACGATGACCGCGATGATCAGCGCGTCGACGTGGTCGCCGAGGACGAGGGAGAGGGCCGTCGCGCACAGGAGGACGACGACGACCGGCTGGCTGAACTGGCGGGCGAGCTCGTGGGCCACGGTGAGCGCCGGCCGCTGAGCGTGCGCCCGCTGGTGGGGCGCTCGCGCCGCGGCCTCGGCGTCGGTGAGGCCCTCGGGGCGCCCGCCGACCGAGGCGAGCACGGTCGCGGGTGGCTGCGACCAGTACGGCGGGACGGCGCCGGCCGCGGCATCGACCGCGTCGGCCACGTCGGCGCCTGCTCCGCGCGGATGCCGCACCGTGCCGGACCACCTCCTGCGCCCGGGGCCCCGCCGGCCGACCGGGGGGCGTCTCGGCTCCAGTGTGCTCCCGCGCCGGACGGGCGGCGGGCCCGCGTGGCGGGGGCGACACCGCGCCCGCTCACCGCACGGGTCGCACGTCGGCGAGGCGCCACCCGCGCCCGGTGAGCACGAGGTCGACCAGCACCGGCGCGGGTCGGACCGCCGGCCTCGATGCGGTGGTGTCGCCCCCGACGACGCGGTAGCCCGCGACGCCGAGCCGGGCGGAGAGGACGGCCGTCCTGGAGCCGGCGCCGCGGACCGCGACCGCGTCGACCTCGTAGCGCAGGTCGGGGTAGCGCACTCCGGAGGACCGCAACGCCCCGACGGCGGCCTCGTCGCGGGCCCGGAGCGCCCCGTCGTCGGACTCGGCCTCCGCGAGCCGGGTGGGGTCGGCGAGCCGGTACGCCTCGGCCCGCGCCCCGGCCAGGGCGGTGAGGAGCTCCGCGGGTCGGCGCCTCGCGGCCTCCGGGTCGGTGCGGACGTCGGTGGCCGGCCCCGGCTCCCGCGCAGGCGCGCTCGGGGCCGTCGGGGCCGTCGGGCCTGGCCCGGGCTCCCGCGGGGTCGTGGACACCTCCGGGCGCACCGCGGCGCGGGCCGGGTCGTCACGCAGGCCCTGTGTCCCGAGCACCCCGAGGACGGCGGCGGCGACGACGAGGGCGGCGACCCCACCCGCGGCGGCCCGCAGCACCTGGCCCGGTCGCAGCACCGGCAGCCGCCGTTCCCGGCGCCGGGCCGCTCGCGGTGCACCGCGGTGCCTCCCCCGGCGTGGCGGCGGCCGGTCGGGCACCGGGGGCCGGCCGGCCGCGGCGCGCAGCCGGTAGGTGACGGCACTCACCGCGTCGTCGCCGGCGACGAGGCGCAGGGGCTCCGGTTCGGCCGCCGCGAAGAGGAGGCCGGCGAGCTCGTCGGCGTCGGGGCGGTCGGCGACCCGGGGGGACACCGCGGCCTCGACGGCCGCCACGAGGGGTTCGGACCCCGCTCCGGCCCGGCACACCTCGGGGAGGGTCGGGCGCAGACCGGGGGCGCCCGGCACCTCCCCGGCGAGGCAGAGCCAGCCGAGGGCGCCGAGGGCGTAGACGTCGGAGGCCGGCGACGGCTCGCCACCGAGGAGCACCTCGGGGGCGATGTGCCCGGGCGTGCCCCAGACCGCCTGCGGAGCCTCGCCGAGCACCCGGCCCACGCCGAGGTCGGCGAGCACGGGACGACCGTCGAGGTCGAGGAGGACGTTGCCCGGCGAGACGTCGCCGTGGACCACCCCGGCCGCGTGCAGCCGCCCCAGCGCCCCGGCCAGCGGCGCGAGGACCGTGACCACCTCCCCCGGCCCGAGGTGGCCGCGGGCCGCGACGAGCCCGGCGAGCGAGCCGCCCCGCATCAGGGGCATGACGAGGGCGACCCGGCCGTCGGCCAGGGGGAGGCAGGCCTC
>JACXUW010000635.1 GCA_014763705.1 Micrococcales bacterium
CGCGTCGTCGGCGAACCACGACCGCTCGGGGCGGGCACCGCGACGGGTCAGCCGGAGGACCGCGGGCGCCCCGATCCGGCCTGACGCCACGAGCTCGCGGGCCGTCGCGTACTCCGGGAAGTAGCGCACCACCTGGCCGGGGTGCAGCTGCACGCCGGCCGCCTCGCACGCGTCGATCATCGCCACCGCCTCCTCGTACCGGTGGCTGAGCGGCTTCTCGCAGACGACGTCCCGCCCGGCCGCCGCGGCGCGCAGGACGATGTCGTGGTGGGTGTGGGTGGGGGTGCACACGTCGACGAGGTCACACGCCTCGAGCAGTGCGTCGAGGGAGGGCACGACCTCGGCACCGACGCGCGCCGCCGCCGCCTCCGCGCCGTCCTGCGAGTGGACGAGCAACCGGGCGCCCAGGTGCCGCCACGCCTCGAGGTGCGGCGCGGCGATGCCCCCGGCGCCGACGACGCCGACCGTCGGACGCGGCCAGGGCTGGGGCGTCACTTGACCGCCCCCTGCAGCATGCCGCTGATGAACTTGCGCTGGAACACGAGGTACACCACCAGGATCGGGAGGATGACGACGAGGGTGCCGGCGGCGAGCACCGGGACGTCGCTGGAGTACTGGCCGACGAAGAACCCGAGACCCGCCGGGGCGGTGCGGGCGGACGGGTCCTGGATGAGGATGAGCACGAGGAGGAACTGGTTCCACGACCACATGAAGAAGAGCACGGCCATCGTCGACAGCGCCGGCACCGAGACGGGCAGCAGCACGCGGCGCAGCACGGTGAACGAGCTCGCGCCGTCGATCTGGGCCGCCTCGACGAGCTCGCGCGGCATCGAGCGGAAGTGGGTGCGCATCCAGAAGATCCCGAACGGCATGAAGAGCCCGGCCTCGGCGAGGATGACGCCCCACGCCGAGTTGGTCAGCCCCACCGCGCGCAGGTCGAAGTAGAGCGGGATGACGATGAGCTCGACCGGGAGGGTGAGCCCGAGGAGGAAACCCCCGAAGATCCAGCCGGCGCCGGGGACCCGCAGGGTGCCGAGCGCGTAGCCGGCGAGGGTCGCGCAGACGACCGAGATCGGGACGACGGCGAGGCAGATCTTCGTGCTCGACCACAGCAGGCGCCCGAAGGAGGCCGTCGTCCACGCCTCCCGGAAGCTCTCGAGGCTGAGGTGGGTGGGCACGGCCATCCCCGACACGAGGGTGCCGGGCGGGTTGAGCGAGGCGAGGACGATGCTGACGAAGGGCAGCAGGGTGACGACCGACATCACCGCGAGGATCGCGTAGGTGGTCGTCGCCTCGACCCGCCGGCCGCCGCTCACTCCGGCTCCCGCATGAGGCGCTGGATGACACCGACCGCGCCGACGATCAGCACGGTGAGCGTCAC
>JACXUW010000175.1 GCA_014763705.1 Micrococcales bacterium
GCGCCGCCTCAGACCGGCCGACGCGCCGGTTCCCCGCCGACGGGCAGGAAGACGGACCGCACGAGGGGGCGCCCCCGCACCCAGCCGGTCAGGGCGGTGAGCGGCCGTCGCAGCAGCAGCCACCCGGCCCCGGCGACGAGCCCACCGAGCAGCAGGCCGGCGAGGACGTCCTGGGGGTAGTGCGCCCCGACGTAGACGCGGGTGACGGCCATCGCGAGGGCGGCCAGCACCGCCCACCTCCCGATGCGCGGGGCGGCGACCATGAGTCCGACCGCGACGGCGCCGGCCATCGTCGCGTGGTCGGACGGGAACGACACATCGCTCGTGCGGGGGACGAGCAGCAGGGCCCCGGGGTGGCTCGTGTACGGGCGCGCCTCCCCGAACAGGGCCGCGACCGGCTGGTTGACGGCGACCGCCACGAGCGCACCCAGGCCGGCCCACCCCGCCGCGGCGAGGTCCCGGTCGGTGCCGCGGCGCGCCCGCAGCAGCACCCACAGCGCGAGCCCTCCGAAGAGGACGACACCGTAGGTCGCGTACGCCACCGCGAGGCCGTGGAGGGCAGGCGTCGCCCGTGCGAAGGACTGCACGGCGGCGAAGAGCCGCTCGTCGAGGGAGGAGGTGGGCATGGCGAACGTGGCCTTCCGTCGGGAGCGCCCATCGTGACCGCCGCGCCTGTGCCGATCCTGTGCGCCGGCCGTCATGACCCTCCGGGGATGTGCCCGTCCGGCACCCCTTGACACCCCCTAAGGTAAGTGGCAACTTACCGTTCGTGACGACGAACGGAACGGACGCGCTGGCGGTGCTGGGAGACGCCACCCGGCGGGCGATCGTCGAGCGCCTCGCCGAGGGGCCCTCCTCCGTCCAGCAGCTCGCCGACGCGCTCCCCGTCACCCGGCCGGCGGTCAGCCAGCACCTCAAGGTGCTGCGCGACGCGGGGCTGGTCAGCGAGCGCGCGGCCGGGACTCGCCGGGTCTACCGGCTGGAACCGATGGCCCTGGCCGCGCTGCGCGACCAGATCGACACCTTCTGGCGTCGCGCGCTGGAGGCCTACGGCGACGTGGCCACCGACGCCGCGGCGGCCACGACCGACCCGACCGACCCTCCGACACCGAGGAGCCACCCATGACCGAACGAGACCCCTCTGCCGTGGCGCCTGACGCCCGGACGTCCGCCGGGTCGTCACGGTCCCGCTCACGCCCGAGCGGGCCTTCGAGGTCTTCGTGACACGGTTCGACGACATCAAGCCCCGCGAGCACAACCTGCTGCGGGCACCGATCGTCGAGACCTCCGTCGACCGGCACGTCGGCGGCACGATCCACGACGTGGCCGAGGACGGCAGCCGCTGCGACTGGGCTCGCATCCTGGCCTTCGACCCGCCTCACCGCATCGTCTTCTCCTGGGACATCGGGCCCACCTGGGAGATCGAGAGCGACCCCGACCGGACCAGCGAGGTCGAGGTCACCTTCACCCCCGCGGCCGACGGCGGCACCCGGGTCGACCTCGTCCACCGCCACCTCGAGCGCCACGGCCCCGGATGGGAGTCCGTCCACGGAGGCGTCGACGACGAGGCCGGCTGGACCCTCTACCTCGCCCGCTACCTCCACCTGGCACAGGAGGCCGCGTGAGCGGCGGCCGAGTGCACGGGAGGCCCGCACCCCACGGACCGACGCACGCTGCCGCCCCTGTCCGGGCTGACCCGTCCCGGACGCCGCGGCCGAGGCGTGCCTCGGCGCGCTGACCACCGCCCGAGAGCACCGCGCCCCCGTCGCCGCCCGGTCCGTCGCCCGACACGCGCGGACTAGGGTGACGAGCGTGCGCCGAGACGACCGACCGCCGTCCCGGCCGCGGGACGCTCTCGGGACGCTCCGGCGCACGGTGCTCACGGTGGCGCTGCTCAACCTCGGCTACTTCGTCGTCGAGTTCACGGTGGCCCTCTCCGCCGGGTCCGTGTCGCTCCTGGCCGACAGCGTCGACGTCCTCGAGGACACGTCCGTCAACGTCCTCATCGCCCTCGCGCTCGGATGGCCGCTCGCCCGACGAGCGCTGCTCGGGAAGGTGCTGGCCGTGGTCATCCTCGGACCGGCCGCCGTGGCCACGTGGGAGGCCGTCCAGCGCGTCGCGGCCCCCGCCGCGCCGCGCGTCGCACCACTGGTCCTGGCCTCCCTCGGGGCGATCGTCGTCAACGGCACGAGCGCCGTCCTGCTGGCCCGGATCCGCACGCACGGCGGGAGCCTGGGTCGCGCTGCCTTCCTGTCCGCCCGCAACGACGTCGTCGTCAACGTGGCGGTCATCCTGATGGGCGTCACCACGGCGCTCACCGGTTCGGGCTGGCCCGACCTGGTCCTCGGCTCCGTCATCATCGTCCTCGCCCTGCACGCCGCCCACGAGGTCTGGGAGTGCAGCGAAGACGAGAGGCTCGCCGTCGCGCTCGACTCCCCCGTGCCCGGTCGACCTGCTCCGTGAGCGGCGGTCTCGGCCGCCGACGCCGCACCGACCCGGTGGACCTCAGGCGGTGGCGCCCGAGGCAGGCTCGGCCCGCAGCCGGGCGAGGGCGCCGGACGACCTCAGCGCCGCGACGACGGCGTCGGCGATCAGCCGGTGGCCGCTCGCGTCCGGGTGGTCGCCGTCGTCCTGGAGGTCGCCCGTGGGGTCTCGGCCCTCGTCCGGGCCGAGGAACGGAGTCGAGGTGTCGACGTAGACCGACCCGGTGGCCCGGGCGACGGCCGAGATCACGGCGTTGACCTGCCCCGTCACCGCCCGGGAGTTCGTCACGAAGGCGGGACCGCGCGTGCGGCCCTCGGTCCCGTCCACGCTGACGTTCCAGTACCCGAGGAGGGCCACGACGGGTGGGTGCGACCCGGCACGCACGACGCGGACGGTGGCGAGCAGCTCGGCGCGCAGGTGGGCCAGCAGCCCGGGGAGGCACCCGGCGCCGCCGTCGCAGGGCTGACCGGTGGAGGGGTCGAGGGGCACGTCGTTCGCGCCGGCCTGGAGCAGGACGAGGGAGGACCGCGCGAGGTCGGAGCGGACCGACTCCTGCTGGACCTCGGCGACGACGTCCCCGCTCGTCGCGCCGTTGACCGCGTCGTTGGCGACCTCCGAGGGCCGCCCCGTCTCGATGCCGACCTCATCGGCGACAGTCTGGGCGAAACCGGCACAGTCGCAACCGAACCCGGTGGGCACGGAGTCCCCGAGGGCGACGACGACGAGCGGTCGGGCACCGGGGTGGTCGCGGTGGGTGACCTCCGGCGTGACGCCCACGACGGCAGCGGTCACGACGGCCAGGACGAGGACCAGACGGGCCGCGGCTCGGCCGACGGGCGCCCGCGCCGTCCTCACGGGTGGAAGCCGGGGACCGAGCGGCCCAGCCACTGGAAGGCCCGGGGCATGAGCGGCTGCCAGACCGACTCGCGGTGCCCGCCGCGCTGGAGGACCACCGCGGTCAACGCCGTCGGCGCCCGGGCCGCCCGGAGGAACGCGACGGTGCTCGGGTACGACAGCGAGTCCTGCTTCGAGGTCTCGACCCAGCCCGCGACGGCGACCGGTGAGCGCCTCTCGAGCCGCACCAGGTCGTAGCCGGTGAGGTGCGGCACGGCGGGTGCGACGGTGGTGCCGAAGTCGGGCCGGAAGTAGCCCTGGAACGAGACGAAGGCGCCGTAGACGTCCGGGTGGCGGACCGCGAGCGACGCCGCGCACCATCCGCCGAAGCTGTAGCCGACCGCGGCCCAGCTCGTCCGGTCGGTCCGGACCCGGAAGTGCTCGACGACCCAGCGGGGCAGCTCACGGGCGAGCCAGGTGTCGACCTGGGGGCCGCCCGCTCCCCCGTCGACGCACTCGCTGTCGTAGGTGCGCGGTGCGTTGATCTGCGGGATGACGACGACGGCCTGCGCGAGCCGGCCGGCCTCGGCCTGCTGCTCCTCCGCCGCGAGCAGCCCGGCCTGCACGTAGGAGAGCGGGGTCGAGGGGAAGCCGTGCAGCCCGAGGACGACGGGGTAGACGCGCGGGCTGCTCGGGTCGTAGCCCGGTGGCAGCTCGACGACGACCTGGACGCGCTGCCCGAGGCTCGTCGAGGCGACCGAGAAGGTCTGGCGCCGCCGACCCGGCGCCGGAAGGGCCGGCAGGGTGGCCGGGGCCCGGAGGGTGGTGAGGCCGGTCCCGGCGACGGCGGTCCCCCACACCGCGGAGGCCTCCCCGACGGTGGTCGTCGTCCCGGACGGGGCAGAGCCGGCGAGGTCGCTCCACGAGACGTAGAAGAGGTACTGGTCGTTGAGGACGAGGGCGCTGACGAGGACCGCGAGGGCAGCGACGACGGCGACCTTCGCGCCTCGCGCGGTGACCGAGGCCCAGCGGTGCCGCAGCCTCGGGAGGTCGAGCACCGCCGCGACGAAGACGACGAGCAGCAGCGCGACGACGACCGCCACGAGGGACCCGCTGGTCAGCGCCATGCCATCTCCCGGTCGGTGTCGCTCGCCGCGCCACGACGGGGTTCGGGGCGGACGAAGGGGAAGGCGAGGACGGCGCGGACCGGGCGGTTGGTCAGGAGCATGACGAGTCGGTCGACGCCGATGCCGAGCCCGCCGGCCGGCGGCATCCCGAGCTCGAGCGCTGCGAGGAAGTCCTCGTCGAGCTGCATCGCCTCGGGGTCGCCGGCCGCGGCGAGCACCGACTGCCGCGTCAGCCGGGCCCGCTGCTCGACGGGGTCGGTCAGCTCGCTGTACGCCGTGGCGACCTCCATCCCGGCGACGACGAGGTCCCACCGCTCGACGAGGCCCACGTCGCGCCGGTGGTCGCGGGCGAGGGGAGAGGTGCTCCTCGGGAAGTCGACGTAGAAGGTCGGCGCCACGGTCGCCGGCTCGACGAGGTCGCCGTAGACCTGTTCGACGAGCTCGCCGACGTCGCGCTGCGGGTCGAGGCGCAGGCCGTGCCGGGCGGCGAGCAGGGCGATCTCGGCCGGCGGTGTCGCGAGGTCGACGGGGGCGCCGAGCACCTCCCCGACCGCGTCGAGGACGCGAACCCGGGGCCAGCCGGCGTCGAGCGGTGCGAGCTCGACGCCGGCCAGCCCTCGCCGCCCCTGGTCGGCGTCCGGGTTCGGGACGACGGCAGCGCCGTGCACCGCGACGGCGGCGGCCCGCACGAGCCGCTCGGTCAGCACACGCATGTCGTCGTAGTCGGCGTAGGGCCGGTACACCTCCAGGGCGGTGAACTCCGGGTTGTGCGTGGCGTCCGCGCCCTCGTTGCGGAAGTTGCGGCCGAGCTCGAAGACCGGCCCGAGGCCGCCGACGAGCAACCGCTTGAGGTAGAGCTCCGGCGCGATGCGCAACGAGAGCCCGAGTCCGTGCGCGTTGCTCCACGTCCGGAACGGGCGGGCGCTCGCCCCGCCGTGCACGGTCTGCAGGACGGGGGTCTCGACCTCGAGGTAGCCCTCGTCGACGAGGACGCCCCGCAGCGCGGACACGACCGCCGACCGGTGCCTCAGGAGGAGGGCGCTCTCCGGGTGGACGACGAGGTCGGCCGTCCGGTCCCTCGTCCGGGCCGTCGACGACTCGAGCCCGGCGAACGGCACCGGGCGCAGGGACTTGGCCTCCATCGACCAGTGCGTGACCCCGATGCTCCGCGTGCCGTGCCGGGTCCGGGTCAGGACGCCGCACACCCGGACGAGGTCACCGGTGTCGACGAACCGTCGCCATGCATCCGCCGGGTTCGTTCCCGCGGAACCGGACTCGATGACGGCCTGCACGCGGGCCGCACCGTCGACGAGGTCGACGAAGACGACACCGCCGTGGTCACGGACCCGCAGCACCCGTGCGCAGACCTCGACCGGCGCCCCGTCCCGCCACGAGGTCAGCACCCCGGCGACCGTGTGGCTCGGCGCCCCGCGGCCGACGGGGTGCGGCTCGAGGTCGGCTCCCACCATCGCCTCGCGACGGCGGCGGCGCACGCGCTCGAGCCGGCCGAGAGGTGCCGGGGCCGGGCCCGTGACCGCCTCCTCGATCTCGCGCACCGCCGCGAGGTGGGCCGCGTCCAGGGGGTCCCCGACGGGCAGCGGCCGGCGGGCCGGCAGGAAGCCCTCCGCGGTCGCGGCGGCGAACGCGACGAGCGGTAGCGTCGCGGGGTCGTCGAGGCAGTAGTACCGGCCGACCCAGGTGGGGTCGAACCGGCGGTTGAAGCGGTAGAGCCGCTCGAGCTGCCAGAACGGGTCGAGCCAGCCGAGCAGGGCCGCCCCGGCGCGCACCAGCGACGGTGCCGCGACGCCGCCGGCGGACCCGAAGGTCGCGCGGAACATGCAGAAGTTCAACGACACCCGGACGACCCCGAGCTCGCGGGCCCGGGCCATCAGCTCGACGACCATGAGCTCGGTGACGCCGTTGGGGGCGGTGGGCGCGTGGCGCATCAGGTCGAGGGAGACGCCTCGGGGTCCCCACGGCACGAACGTGAGCAGGCCCTGGAGGTCTCCGGACCGGTCCCGGGCGAGGACGTGGAGGACGCGGGCGTCCGCCGGGTCGCCGGAGCGGCCGAGGGCCATCGAGAAGCCCCGTTCGGGCTCCTCGCCCCGCCAGCGCGCCGCCGCCTCGAGGACCTCGGTCAGCTCCTCCGGGGCCAGCGCGCCCTGGCGCGCGAAGGTCACCTCCACCCCCGCCCGACGAGCCCGTCGGGCGGCCCGCACGACGGAGCGCCGCTCGGGCGCCGTCGGGTCCCAGGCCTCGCGCTCGAGCACCGCCTCGTCACCCATCGTGCCGACCCGCAGCCCGGCGGTCCGGCGAGAAGACCAGCGCCTTGTCACGACGGGTCGCGAGGTAGGCGAGGGAGTCGGTGGCCCCGTGGTCCCGCAGCAGGCGGCGCACCTCCAGCTCCTCGTCGGGCCGCCACACCGGCTGCCAGGCCGACGGACGCAGCAGGACGACGACCGCGGCGACGAGGACGAGACCGGTGAGCGTGGCGAGGAGGTCGGTGACCCACACCGAGCCGTGGCCGGGCCACGGCTCGGTGTGGGTC
>JACXUW010000636.1 GCA_014763705.1 Micrococcales bacterium
GTCGAGGTCGAGGTCGCCGGCGGGCCACCGCTCGTCGGCACCGTCGACGTCGTCGGCTCGGACCACCTCGTCCTCGCCGAGCACGCCGCGGGGGAGGCCCGGCGTCGCGAGAACGTCCGCCGGGTCACGGCCGTCCCGTTCACCGCCGTGCGCCTCGTCGGGTCGCGCCGGTGACGGCGGGGTCAGCCGTTGGTGGCGTCGTCGTCCGGGCGCCCGCTGACCAGCTGGCGCGTCTCGGCGTACATCCGCTGGATGTAGCTCTCGAGCTCGCTCGTCTCGACCCGCCACTGGCCGCGGCCGCCGACCTTGATGGCGGGCAGGTCGCCGCTGCGCACGAGGGCGTACGCCTGCGCCGAGGAGATGTCGAGGATCTCCGAGACCTCGGTGAGCGGGATGAAGCGGCGCGGCACGCCGCCAGTGTGCCACCCGCCCCGCCGAGCCCCGCACCCGTCGTCCACAGGCCGCCGGCGCCGACGGGCGCGCGGACGGCCGCTCGGCGAGAATCGCGGCCATGACGGATCTGCCGACCCCGGCCGCCTCCCGCCTGCGCGCCCCGTCGTGGCGCGACTCGCGGCTGCTCGTGGGGGTGCTCCTCGTCGTCCTCGCGACCGTGCTCGGTGCCCTGGTCGTGGCCCGCGCCGACGACCGCGCACCGGTCTGGGCCGCCGCCCACGCGGTCACCCCGGGCCAGCGGCTCACCGCCGACGACCTCACCGTCGTCCGGGTCCAGCTCGGCGACACCTCCTCGGGCTACCTCCCCGCCGACCGCGCGCTGCCCGCCGACACCTACGCCGTGCGCGAGCTGCGGGCCGGCGAGCTCGTGCCGCGCACGGCGGTGGGCTCGGCGGCCTCGGTCGGGGTGCAGCAGGTGGCCCTCCAGGTCGACGCCACCTCGGCCGCGGCGCTCTCGCGGGGGACGCTCGTCGACGTCTACGTCAACCGCCCGCAGGAGGGGACGGGAGGCGTCGGCGTGGCTCGCTACGCGGGCCCCGAGCGTGTCCTCGAGCGCGTGTCCGTCGCCGGGGTCGCCGAGGAGGACGCCGTCCTCGCCGGCGCCGAGCAGACCCGGCCGGTCCGGGTCATGGTCCCCCGCGACGCCGTGCGCGACCTCGTCGCGGCCGTCGACGACGGCGCCCGCATCACCCTCGTGCCCGTCCCGGGCGGCACCTCGTGACGACGGTCCTCACCGCGCTGACCCACCGGCACGAGGCCGAGTTCGTCGAGGTGATGGGGGAGGCGCCCGGGCTGACGCTCGTCCGGCGCTGCGCCGACCTCGCCGAGCTGCTCTCGACCGGCGCGGCGGGGGCCGCCCGCGTCGCCGTCGTCTCGCCCGACCTGCGCGGGCTCGACCGCGACGCGCTGCGCCACCT
>JACXUW010000637.1 GCA_014763705.1 Micrococcales bacterium
CGACGAGCAGCGAGACCCGCAGCCGGTCGCCGAAGCGGGCCTGCTCGAGGACGAGGTAGCGCTCGACGTTGCGCAGCTCCTCGGCGAGCGTCGTGAACGTGCCGCCGGTGCGCAGCGCGTAGCGGGTGAAGTCGGCGAAGTCGAGGAGCAGCTCCCGGGCGCGGTCCGGGTCGGTGCGGACGAAGGACGCGATCGCCGCGAGGCTGTTGTAGATGAAGTGCGGGCTGATCTGCGCCCGCAGCGCCCGCAGCTCGGCCTCCACCACCTGGCCGCGGGTGCGGGCGAGCTCGGCGAGGGCGAGCTGGCTGGAGACCCAGGCCGCGACCTCCTCGGTCGCGCGGGTCAGGCCGGGGGAGGAGTAGGCGGTCCACGCGGTGAGCGTGCCGACGACGAGGTCGTCGGAGACCAGTGGTGCGGTGACGGCCATCCGGATGGGGCAGTCGGGGTCGGAGCAGCCGACGTCGTCGGGGCCGTGGGCGACCGTGCGCCCGGTCTCGAGGGTCTGCTCGCCGAGGGTGACCGCGAGGTCGCGGTGGTGCTCGCCGGTGCCGGTCCACGACAGGACGCTGCCGGGGGTGGCCAGGGACACGGCGTGGGCGCCGAGGATGGAGAGCAGGTGGCGGCCGGCACGCTCGGCCGACTCCGGCGTCAGCCCGTCCGCGAGGTGCCGGGACGCGAGCGAGGCGGTGTGCAGGGTGGCGTACGTGGCCCGGTCGGTCTCGGAGATGAACCCTCGGCGGCGGCTGCGTCGCAGCAGGGCGACCCCGAGCCAGAGGAGCAGCATCGTGCCGGCGACGAGCACCGCCGTCGGCCAGTGGATGCTGCCCGTCATGGGCACACCCTAGGCTCACGGGGACCGGTGCGGCAGAGGACGGAAGGCGTGCGGATGGGCGAGCTCGACGAGGCACTGCGGCTGGAGTGGCCGGACGGTCCGGCCGCGGCGCCGGGACCGGAGGCCGTCGGCGCGGGGGTGTTCGGCGACGGGTGGGTGGTCGGCGCCGCGGTCAACGGCGGGCTGCTCATGGCCCTCGGGGTCCGGGCGATCGCCGAGGGCGTCGTCGGGGCCGGGCACCCCGACGTCCTCACGTGGAGCACCTTCTTCCTCTCGGCCGCCCAGCCGGGCCCGGTCGAGGTCCGCTCCGAGGTCCTGCGCGTCGGCCGGTCGGTCTCCACCGGGCAGGCGCGGCTGCTCCAGGCATCCGGCGGAGGTCCGGTCGAGCGGGCCCGGGTCACGGCGACCCTCGGCGACCTCGCGGTCACCGGCGAGCCCGCCCACCGCGGGCCCGAGCCGCCGCGGATGCCGCCGCCCGAGGAGTGCGTGCCGGCGCGCCGCGAGGTCGGCGGGCCCGGCGAGGCCATCCG
>JACXUW010000638.1 GCA_014763705.1 Micrococcales bacterium
CCCACCGACTGACCGCCCCGCCGCGGCCCGGACCGTGCGGTGGGCCGCCGGCACCCGTGGTCGCCGGCCACGCCGGGGAGGCGCCCTCTGGTTGCGCCCTCGGCGCTCCCCTGCGAGCACCTGACCCGACGTGACCGGCTCCCCGCCAGCGGGACCGGCGTGGCCGCCGCGGCGCAGGTCCGGACGCCGCGACGGCTGACACCCTGATGGGCCCCGCACCGGACCGGGCGCCCGGAGCGACCGGCCCGGAGTCGTGGTGACCTCCCGGGTCTCGACGGTGAGGAGCGGTCCGCCCGCGTCCTGATACATCCCTCGGCGAGCCGGTCCCCGGGCCGGGCATCGGGCCGGGCATCGGGCCGACCGCGCTCCCGACCGACGGCGGTGTATCAGGCCACCCACGGTTTCCTCCTGACGGGTGACGCCGACGTCACTACGCTGTGCGGGGAGCACCCTTCCTCGCTCGGTGCGAGCCACCGCCAGGAGACACCCATGGAAGGTCCGACCGCCCCCTCGACCCACGGTCCCGGGACGTCCCGACCGCGCCCGGCCAAGGACGTGGGCCGCACGCCGCCGGTGCCCGCGGTGGTGCCACCCGCGCCCGCGCTCCCCGAGGCGGTGCTGCGTGCGTTCGGTGCCCGGGTCCTCGACCCCGCGACCGCGGTCACCGCCCCCGGCGTCCCGACCCCGATGCCGACCGCCTACATCGCGAACACCCTCCTGGTCCGCGGGTTGCCCGACCCCGGCTTCCGCGGCCACGAGGGCGTGGGCGAGGTCGTCGCGGTCGCCGAGAACCTCGGCCTCGTCGCCGAGGTCTCCGAGGGGGACCGGTGCCTCGGGCGCCTCGCCTCCGACGCCGAGCGCGAGTACCTCGACGACGTCTGGCAGACCCAGGTCGTCCTGCGCCGGCCCACACCGAAGGAGCTGGCGACCCGCGCCGAACGCCTCCGCGAGAACGACGAGCAGCCTCCGCCGCCCACCGCCGCCGCGCCGCCGGCACACAGGGCAATGCCGAGGTTGCCGAACAGCAGCACCGTCCAGGGCACCCCGGCGCGGGTGGCGAGAAACATGCCGACCAGCGAGGTGATCAGCATCAGCACCACTACCTTCGGCTTGGTCAGCTCCAGGTACCAGTCGCAGTACTCATTCCAGGTGAACTCGTACAGTTCCTGTGCGGCGAGATCGAAACGGTAGGCGTCGAAATGGCTGAAGACTTCGCCTTCAAGTTGTTGCAGACGGCTGATGATCCAGCGATCGGCGAGGGTGAGGGTTACCTCGCCGGTCAGGCCGGTGTCTTGTCCCTCGCACTGCATGAGCACGTAACGGCTGGCGTTCCAGAGCTTGTTGCAGAAATTGCGGTA
>JACXUW010000176.1 GCA_014763705.1 Micrococcales bacterium
CCTCGAAGGGCGACTCGTTCGTGCACCTGCACGTCCACACCGAGTACTCGATGCTCGACGGCGCCGCGCGCATCGGCGACCTCTTCACCCGGGCCGCCGAGATGGGGATGCCGGCGCTCGCGACGACCGACCACGGGTACGTCTTCGGCGCCTACGAGTTCTGGAAGAAGGCCCAGGGCACCGGGGTGAAGCCGATCATCGGCGTCGAGGCGTACGTCACCCCGGGCACCCACCGCACGGACAAGACCCGCGTCAAGTGGGGTGACGAGCGCACCAGCCCCGGCGACGACGTCTCGGGCTCCGGCGCGTACACGCACATGACCCTCCTGGCCCGCGACAACACCGGCCTGCACAACCTCTTCCGGATGGACAGCCAGGCCTCGCTCGACCAGGTCTACGCGAAGTGGCCGCGCGTCGACCGCGAGCTCCTCGACCGCTACGGCCAGGGGATCATCGCCACCACCGGCTGCCCGTCCGGCGAGATCCAGACCCGCATCCGGCTCGGCCAGTACGAGCTCGCGAAGCAGGCCGCCTCCGACTTCCGCGACATCTTCGGCCGCGAGAACTACTTCTGCGAGCTGATGGACCACGGTCTCGACATCGAGCGCCGCGTCCAGCAGGACCTCCTGCGGCTGGCCCGCGAGCTCGACCTCCCGCTCGTCGCGACCAACGACCTGCACTACACGAGCCCCGAGGACGCCAAGGCCCACGGTGCCCTCCTCTGCGTCCAGTCCGGCTCGACGATGATGGACCCGGGCCGGTTCAAGTTCGACGCCGACGACTTCTACCTCAAGAGCCCGGCCGAGATGCGCCACACCTGGCGCGAGCTGCCGGAGGCCTGCGACAACACGCTGCGGATCGCCGAGATGTGCGAGATCTCGTTCACCGAGGGCGAGGGGCGCTTCATGCCGCGCTTCCCGTGCCCGCCCGGCGAGAACGAGGAGAGCTGGTTCGTCAAGGAGGTCCAGAAGGGCCTCCACGAGCGGTTCCCCGGCGGCATCCCCGAGTACGCCCAGCGGCAGGCCGACTACGAGGCCGAGGTCATCATCTCGAAGGGGTACCCGGGGTACTTCCTCGTCGTCGCCGACTTCATCACCTGGGCCAAGGAGAACGGCATCCGGGTCGGTCCGGGCCGTGGCTCCGGCGCGGGCTCGATGTGCGCGTACGCGATGAAGATCACCGACCTCGACCCCATCCCGCACGGCCTGATCTTCGAGCGGTTCCTCAACCCCGAGCGCGCGTCGATGCCCGACTTCGACGTCGACTTCGACGAGCGCCGGCGGGGCGAGGTCATCCGGTACGTCACCGAGAAGTACGGCGCGGAGCGGGTCGCGCAGATCGTCACCTACGGCACGATCAAGGCCAAGCAGGCGGTCAAGGACTCCGCCCGCGTCATGGGTCACCCGTTCGCCGTCGGCGAGCAGCTGACCAAGGCGATGCCCCCGGACGTCATGGGCAAGGGCGTGCCGCTGTCCGGCATCTACGACCCGAACCACCCGCGCTACGGCGAGGGCAAGGAGTTCCGCGACCTCGTCGCCCAGGAGCCGCACCTCCAGGAGGTCGTCGAGACCGCGAAGGGCCTCGAGGGCCTCAAGCGCCAGTGGGGCGTGCACGCCGCCGGCGTCATCATGTCGAGCGAGCCGCTCATCGACGTCATCCCGATCATGCGGCGGCTGCAGGACGGCCAGGTCATCACCCAGTTCGACTACCCGAGCTGCGAGTCGCTCGGGCTGGTCAAGATGGACTTCCTCGGGCTGCGCAACCTCACCATCCTCGACGACGCCATCGCCAACGTGAAGGCCAAC
This sequence comes from Micrococcales bacterium, assembly GCA_014763705.1. Lineage (GTDB taxonomy): Bacteria > Actinomycetota > Actinomycetes > Actinomycetales > Dermatophilaceae > Phycicoccus. The sequence continues at coordinate 1,806 of JACXUW010000176.1, forward strand.
CGGGGCGAGGACATCGACCTCGACGCGCTGAGCAAGGACATGACCGACAAGGCCACCTACGACCTGCTGGCCCGCGGCGACACCCTCGGCGTCTTCCAGCTCGACGGCGGCGGCATGCGCACCCTGCTCAAGCTGATGCAGCCGGACAACTTCGAGGACATCTCCGCCGCCCTCGCGCTCTACCGGCCCGGCCCGATGGGCGTCAACGCGCACACGAACTTCGCGCTGCGCAAGAACGGCAAGCAGGAGCTCGTCCCGCTCGACCCGCAGCTCAAGGGCAAGCTCCAGCCCGAGATGGTCGCGGCCCTCGAGCCCATCCTCGGCACGACCTACGGCCTGGTGATCTACCAGGAGCAGGTCATGGAGATCGCCCAGAAGCTCGCCGGGTACACGCTCGGCACCGCCGACCTGCTCCGGCGCGCGATGGGCAAGAAGAAGAAGGAGGTGCTCGACAAGGAGTACGAGCCCTTCGCTAAGGGCATGATGAAGAACGGCTACACCGAGGCCTCCGTCGCCGCGCTCTGGGGTGTCCTCGTCCCGTTCTCCGACTACGCGTTCAACAAGGCGCACACCGCCGCGTACGGCCTCGTCTCGTACTGGACCGGCTACCTCAAGGCCAACTACCCGGCCGAGTACATGGCTGCGCTGCTCACCAGCGTCGGTGACGACAAGGACAAGTCGGCCCTCTACCTCGGCGAGTGCCGCCGGATGGGCATCAAGGTGCTGCCCCCGGACGTCAACGACTCGGTCGGCCAGTTCGCCGCCGTCGGCACCGACATCCGCTTCGGCCTGCACGCCATCCGCAACGTCGGCCACAACGTCGTCGAGGCGATCATCCAGGCGCGTGAGGAGAAGGGGCGCTTCACCTCCTTCCGCGACTTCATGTCCAAGGTGCCCGCGGTCGTCTGCAACAAGCGCACCATCGAGTCGCTCATCAAGGGCGGCGCCTTCGACGGCCTCGCCGAGACCCGGATGGGCCTGCTGCGCATCCACGAGGAGTACGTCGACGCCTTCGTCGCCGTCAAGCGGCAGGAGGCGATCGGCCAGGACAGCCTCTTCGGCGCCTTCGGCGACGACGGCGGTGGCTCCTCCGGCGACGACCTCATGGGTCTCGCCCCGGTCCCCGGTGTCGAGTGGGACAAGCAGACGCTGCTCTCCTTCGAGCGCGAGATGCTCGGCCTCTACGTCTCCGACCACCCGCTCTTCGGGGTCGAGCACGTCCTCTCCGCCCACGCCGACACCCAGATCGCGAGCCTCACCGCCGACGAGGGGGGCCGGCCCGAGGGGTCGATGGTGACGATCGCCGGCCTCATCACCGGGCTGGCCATCAAGCGCACGAAGAAGGGCGACCTCTGGGCCATCGCCACCGTCGAGGACCTCGCCGGCTCCATCGAGTGCCTCTTCTTCCCGAGCACGTACATGACCGTCTCCGGGATGCTCCAGCAGGACCAGATCGCCGTCGTGCGCGGCAAGCTCAACCGGCGCGACGACCAGGTGTCCATCTACGCCCAGGAGCTCACCCTCCCCGACGTCAGCGAGGGCCCGCGCGGCCCCGTCGTCGTGACGATGGACACCGCCCGCGCCACCCCGCAGCGGATCGAGGAGCTCAAGGGCGTCCTCACCAACCACCCGGGGACGACCGAGGTGCACCTCAAGCTGGTCAAGCCGGGCCGGGCGGTCGAGATCCGCCTCGACGCCGCCTTCCGGGTCTCGGCCAACGAGTCGCTCTTCGGCGACCTCAAGGTCCTCCTCGGCCCCCGCTGCCTCTCCTGACGCGACCGGGCGGCGACCCTGCGGTGAACGGTGGTCGACGCCGTGGATCCGCCGCCCGCCAGGGGGTGCCGTCCGGCGGACTTTCTCCTAGGGTCTACCTCACGCGACCGCCCGGACAGGGGGCGGTGCACGGAGAACCCAGGAGACCCTCCACCATGAGATCGACTCGACGACGCGTCCTCGGCGCGGGTGTCGCGGCCGCCGCCATCGCGGCGCTCACCGCCGGCACGCCGGCCCTCGCGGGCGGGCACGACGACCACGGACGCGGGCACGGCCACGGGCACCACCCGCAGCCGAGCCGCACGACGACCGTGCAGCTGCTCTCGTTCAACGACTACCACGGCCACCTCGAGGCGACCGACGGTCCGCTGAGCAAGACCCTCGACCCGAGCCAGACCGCGGTCGGCGGCGCCGAGTACCTCGCGACGGCGCTGAAGTCGCTGCGGGCCAAGGCGCCCCGGGGCAGCTCCCTCACCGTCGCCGCCGGCGACCTCATCGGCGGCTCGCCGTTCCTCTCCGGCCTCTTCCACGACGAGCCCTCGGTCGAGTCGCTCAACGCGATGAAGCTCGACGTGAGCAGCGTCGGCAACCACGAGTTCGACGAGGGCACCACCGAGCTGCTGCGCATGCAGAAGGGTGGCTGCCACCCGACCGACGGCTGCTACTTCCCGAAGCAGCCGTACGGCGGCGCCGACTTCCAGTGGCTCGCCGCGAACGTCGTCCTCAAGCAGCAGGCGGCCGCCAAGGGCCGGGGCCACGACCACGGGCACGACAAGGAGCGCACACTCCTGCCGGCCACGTCGGTCAAGAAGGTGAACGGCGTCAAGGTCGGCTTCATCGGGATGACCCTCGAGGGCACCCCGACCCTCGTCGACCCGGCCGGCGTCGCGAACGTCGAGTTCAAGGACGAGGTCGAGACGGCCAACAAGCAGGCCCGCGAGCTGCGCAAGCAGGGCGTCAACTCCATCGTCGTCCTGCTCCACGAGGGCGGCGTGCAGTCCGGCACCTACCAGCAGTGCGTCGGCATCTCCGACCCGATCGCGACGATCGCGAAGACGATGACCGCCGACGTCGATGCCATCATCACCGGCCACACGCACCAGCCGTACACGTGCTCCATCCCCGACCCCAAGGGCAACCCGCGTCTGGTGACCAGCGCCGCCTCGTACGGCCAGGTGGTCTCCGAGACCGACCTCGTCATCGACCGGCGTACCGGTGAGGTCGACCGGAAGAAGTCGACCTCGGTCAACCACCTCGTGGCCCGCGACACGTTCGCCAAGGACCCGAAGCAGACCGCGATCATCGCCAAGTGGAACACCCTCGCCGGTGACCTCGGCCAGCGCGTCGTCGGCTCGAACAAGGAGGACATCACCGGCGACTCGAGCACCTGCCGCTGCACCGAGACCCCGATGGGCGACCTGCTCGCCGACGCCATCCTCTGGGGCACCAAGGCCCCGGCCAACGGCGGTGCGCAGCTGTCCTTCATGAACATCGGCGGGGTGCGGGCCAGCCTGCTCCTCGCGCCGAAGTACACCGAGGCCGCCGGGCAGATCACCTACAAGGAGGCCTACGACGTCGCGCCGTTCGGCAACCTGCTCGTCTCGATGGACATGACCGGGCAGCAGATCAAGGACACCCTCGAGCAGCAGTTCATCGCCGGCCGCCCCGGCGGTCGTGACGCGCTGGCGCTCGGTGTCTCGCAGGGTTTCTCGTACACCTGGGACCCCACCGCCGCGCAGGGCAGCCGGGTCGTGGCGTCGTCGATGACGCTCGACGGGACGCCGATGGACCTGGGCGCGACCTACCGGGTCTCGACCCTCAACTTCCTCGCCAACGGGGGTGACTCGTTCACCGGCTTCACCGCGGGGACGAACCTGCTCGGCGGCGCGGAGGACCTCGCGAACCTCGTCGCGTACTTCGAGGCGACCCCCGGCCTGACCGCCCCGGCGGACCGGGTCGCCGGTCTCTGACCGGACTCGCACCGACGAGGGCCGCACCCCATCCGGGGTGCGGCCCTCGCCGTGCGTAGGGTGGCGCCATGCCGAGCCCCCTGCCGCCGACCGCCCCGCGCCGCGAGCACGTCCGCGAGCACCACGGCGACCGTGTCGCCGACCCCTACTGGTGGATGCGCGACCTCGAGGACCCCGAGCTCGTCGCGCACCTCGAGGCCGAGAACCGCTACGCGGAGGCGGTGACCGAGCACCTCGCGCCGTTGCGGCGCACCCTCTTCGAGGAGATCCGGGCGCGGGTCAAGGAGGACGACCTCTCGGTGCCGGTCGCGAGCGGGCCGTGGTGGTACTTCAGCCGCACCGCGGAGGGCAAGCAGTACGGCATCCACGTCCGGGTGCCGCGGGCCGACGGTGACCCGCGCCCCGACCCGGAGGCGTCCGCCGTGTCGGGCGAGCAGGTCGTCCTCGACGGCAACCTCGAGGCCGGCGACGCGGAGTTCTTCTCGCTCGGCGCGCTGACGGTCAGCCCGGACCACCGGCTCGTCGCGTTCGCCGTCGACACCGCGGGTGACGAGCGCTTCGACCTCACCGTCCGCGAGGTGGCGACCGGGCGCGTCCTCGACACCGCGCTCACCGGCATCGGCTACGGCTGCGAGTTCAGCCACGACGGGTCGGTCGTCTTCTACACCCGCGTCGACGACGCCTGGCGGCCGCACCAGCTGTGGCGGCACCGCGTGGGAAGCGACCCCGCGGACGACGTCCTGGTCCACCAGGAGGACGACGAGCGGTTCTGGATGGGCATCAGCGGCAGCCGCGACGAGCGCTGGCTGCTCCTCGGGCTCGGGTCGAAGACCACGTCCGAGGTGTGGATGCTGCCCTCGGACGACCCGGAGGGGGAGTGGCGGGTCGTCGCGCCGCGGCGCGAGGGGGTCGAGTACGACGTCGAGCCGGCGGGGGACCGGCTGCTCGTCGTGCACAACACCGACACCCCCGACTCCGACCTCGCGTGGGCCCCGCTCGAGGCGACGAGCCACGAGCAGTGGGTGCCCCTGCTGGCGTCCGGCGAGGGCGAGCGGTTCGTCGGGGTCGACGCCTTCGACGGCGCGAGCGTCCTCTCGTTGCGCACCGGCGGGCTCACCGCCCTGCGGGTGCTGCCGCGCGACGTCACGTCGGTCTCCGGCCACGGCACGCCGTGGGACGTCGAGGTCGACCAGCCGGTGCACTCGATCGGGTTGGGCGACAACCCGGAGCCGGACCAGAGCGCGGTGCAGGTGGTCGTCGAGTCGTGGACGACGCCGCGCACCGTCCTCGAGGTGGACCTCGCGACCCGCGTCCGCACCGAGCTGAAGCGACAGCC
>JACXUW010000177.1 GCA_014763705.1 Micrococcales bacterium
GCGCTGCGCGACGCGCTCGCGGACCGCGAGGGCACGCACGTCGGCGGGACCGAGGCGGAGGCCGTCGACACCGCGGCGGCCTCGGGGCGCGACCGGGCGCTCATCCTCCCGCTGATCCTCGGGCTCGTGCTCCTCGCCCTCGGCGGGCTGCTGCGCAGCGTCGTCGCGCCCGTCGTGCTCGTCGCGACCGTCGTCGGCACCTACCTCGCGAGCCTCGGCCTCAGCTGGGTCCTCTTCACGCAGCTGCTCGGCTTCGAGCGGCTGGACGAGGGCGTCCCGCTCCTCGCGTTCGTCTTCCTCGTCGCCCTCGGTGTCGACTACAACATCTTCCTCGTGACGCGGGCGTCCGAGGAAGCTCGCGGCCACGGCCCCCGCGAGGGGATGCTCCGGGCCCTCGCCGCGACCGGCGGCGTCATCACGAGCGCCGGCGTCCTCCTCGCCGCGGTCTTCGCGGTGCTCGGGGTCCTCCCGCTCGTCGTCCTCGCGCAGCTCGGCGTCATCATCTGCGTCGGCGTCCTGCTCGACACCCTCGTCGTCCGGACCCTGCTCGTGCCGGCCGCGGCGGTCCTGCTCGGCGACAGGTTCTGGTGGCCGCGCCGGGTGGGGGGCGAGGGCCCGAGCGAGGAGCCGGAGAACACCGCCCGCGTGGTGCATCCGAGCGGGGTGTCGTGAGCGAAGAGGGGGTGGACCGCACCCGGCGGTCCACCCGTCGACCAGGAGGTCCCCATGCGCACCCGTCGCCTCGTCACCGCCGCCGTCGCCGTCACGCTCGGTGCCACGGCCCTCACCGCCGCACCGGCCTCGGCCCACGGGTCCCACGGGACCACCGCGCCGACCGGGACCCGCAGCCTCGCGGCGGTCCTCACCGCCGACGGCAACCGGTTCGACCGGAACTGGTACGACTACGACATCGTCACCGAGGCCGTCCTCGCGGTGCTCGCGGCCAAGCCGGACAGCCCGGTCAAGGTGCTCACCGACGGGTCGGTCCCCCTCACCGCCTTCATCCCGAACGACCGCGCCTTCCAGGTCCTCGCCGCCGACCTGACCAAGCGCTGGCCCCGGACCGAGGAGCAGACCTTCTCGGCGCTCGTCGACGCCGTCGGGGTCGACGCGATCGAGCAGGTGCTGCTCTACCACGTCGTGCCCGGTGCGACGATCACGAAGCGGGACGCGGTGCGCGCGAACGGCGCCGTGCTCACGACCGCGCAGGGCGGCACGGTCACCGTCGCGGTCCGCAGCCGGTGGATCCCGCTGGTCCAGCTCAAGGACGCCGACCGGAACGACGTCGACCCCTTCGTCAACCCGCGCGCGTTCGACATCAACAAGGGCAACAAGCAGGTCGCGCACGGCATCGTGCTGGTCCTGCGGCCCCTGGACCTCTGAGGACGTGCCGGCGCCTGCGTCGGAGCGGGTCCGTCGGGCCGGCCCTAGGCTGGGCGGCGTGAGCACGGAGGCGGAGGCGGACACGGACGTCGACGACGTCGCCGTCCGGCTGCGGGCCGGCTCGCGGGACGCTCTCGAGGAGGCGTGGACCCGCTGGTCCGGCCTCGTGCACACGCTCGCCGTGCGCGCCCTGGGCGACCACCACGACGCCGAGGACGTGACGCAGCAGGTCTTCGTCGCTGCCTGGCGCGGGCGCCACACGCTCGACCCCACGCGGGGGAGCGTCGCCGGATGGCTCGTGGGCATCACCCGCCACAAGATCGCCGACGTCCACGCCCAGCGCGCTCGGCACGTCCGCGACGCGGAGGCCGTCGCCCGGGAGGCCCTGCCGACGAGCCACGCGCCACCGCCCGACGAGCGGCTCGCCCAGCGCCTGCTCCTCGCCGACGCGCTCGCCCGGCTCGGCGAGCCGCGCGCGACGGCCATCCGGCTGGCGCTCGTCGACGAACTGACCCACGAGGAGGTCGCGCGCCGTCTCGACCTGCCCCTCGGGACGGTCAAGAGCCACATCCGCCGCGGACTGCTCACCCTGCGACAGCACCTGGAGGAGGTGACCGATGACCACGCCTGACCCGCGGACCCACCCGGAGGACGAGCTCGTCCTCCTCGCGACCGGCCACCCGGTGCCCCCGGAGGTCGCCGCCCACGTCGACGGCTGCTCACCGTGCACCGAGGAGGTGGCTGCGCTGCGCGAGGTCGCCGGTCTCCTGCACGAGCCGCCGGACCTCGTCGAGCCGCCGGCCGGCCTCTGGGACAAGGTCGTCGCCGAGCTAGACCGCGACGACCGTGAAGCCCGTGACGAGCGGGACCGCGACGCGGCACCGGCCCTCACCGTCGTCGACACAGCGCCTTCGCCCTCGCCCTCGCCCGGACGCCGCGTCCGGGTCGGCTGGCTCGTCGCGGCCGCGGCGGCCGGCGTGCTCGTCGGTGGGCTCGGGGTGCGGGCCCTGGACGGCCCGGAACCGAGCCCGGCGACCGTGGTCCTCGGCGAGACGAGCCTGCAGACCCTCGACACCCGGCAGGCCCTCGGCGCGGCGAGTGCCGTCCGGGTCGACGACCACCTCGACCTCGACGTCGAGACGCCCGCCCTCGACGCGCGCGGCGGCTACCTCGAGGTCTGGCTGATCAACCGCGACCTCAAGCGGATGGTCTCGGTCGGCGTGCTGCGCCCGGGGGACGGGGTCCAGCGCTTCGCGATCGGTCAGGACCTCATCGACGAGGGCTACGTCATCGTCGACATCTCGCGCGAGGGCTACGACGACAAGCCGCAGCACTCCGGCGACAGCGTCGCCCGGGGCACGCTCGCCCTCTGACGCCCCGCCGCTCGGCCCTCGGGTCGATCGGCGGGACGTCCGGACGTGGGCCGCCGCCCGAACCTAGGATGACGACCATGACGACGTCCCCCGACATCAAGCCCCGCAGCCGCGACGTCACCGACGGCCTCGAGAAGACCGCCGCCCGAGGGATGTTGCGCGCCGTCGGGATGGGCGACGACGACTTCGCCAAGCCCCAGGTCGGGGTCGCGAGCTCGTGGAACGAGATCACCCCGTGCAACCTCTCCCTCGACCGGCTGGCCAAGGCGGTCAAGGACGGCGTGCACGCGGGCGGCGGCTACCCCCTGGAGTTCGGCACCATCTCGGTCTCCGACGGGATCTCGATGGGGCACGAGGGGATGCACTTCTCGCTCGTCAGCCGCGAGATCATCGCCGACTCGGTCGAGACGGTGATGAACGCGGAGCGGCTCGACGGCTCGGTCCTGCTCGCCGGCTGCGACAAGTCGCTCCCCGGGATGCTCATGGCCGCGGCCCGGCTCGACCTGTCCTCGGTCTTCCTCTACGCCGGCTCCATCCTCCCCGGCATCGCCAAGCTGTCCGACGGCAGCGAGAAGACGGTGACGATCATCGACGCGTTCGAGGCGGTCGGGGCCTGCCTCGCGGGGAGGATGAGCCGCGAGGACGTCGACGCCATCGAACGCGCCATCTGCCCGGGCGAGGGCGCCTGCGGTGGCATGTACACCGCGAACACGATGGCCTCCGTCGCCGAGGCGATGGGCATGTCGCTGCCCGGCTCGGCCGCCCCGCCGGCCACCGACCGCCGCCGCGACGGCTTCGCCCGCAAGTCCGGCGAGGCGGTCGTCGAGCTGCTCCGCCGCGGCATCACCGCGCGCGACATCATGACCAAGGAGGCCTTCGAGAACGCCATCGCCGTCGTCATGGCCTTCGGCGGCTCGACCAACGCGGTGCTCCACCTCCTGGCGATCGCGCACGAGGCCGAGGTCGACCTCACCATCGACGACTTCCAGCGGATCGGTGCGCGCGTGCCGCACCTCGCCGACGTCAAGCCGTTCGGCCGCTTCGTCATGACCGACATCGACCGCGTCGGCGGCGTGCCCGTCGTCATGCGCGCACTGCTGGACGCCGGTCTGCTGCACGGCGACTGCCTCACGGTCACCGGGCGCACCGTCGCCGAGAACCTCGCCGACATCCGCCCGCCGGACCCCGACGGCCACGTCGTGCGCGCGATGAGCGAGCCGATCCACCGGACCGGTGGCCTGACCATCCTCAAGGGCTCGCTCGCGCCGGAGGGTGCGGTCGTCAAGTCCGCCGGGTTCGACTCCGACGTCTTCGAGGGCACCGCCCGCGTCTTCGACGGCGAGCGCGCCGCGATGGACGCCGTCGAGCAGGGATCGCTCGCCGCGGGCGACGTCGTCGTCATCCGCTACGAAGGTCCCAAGGGCGGCCCGGGGATGCGCGAGATGCTCGCCGTCACCGGGGCCATCAAGGGCGCGGGGCTCGGCAAGGACGTGCTCCTCCTCACCGACGGCCGCTTCAGCGGCGGGACGACCGGCCTGTGCGTCGGACACGTCGCGCCCGAGGCCGTCGACGAGGGCCCCGTCGCCTTCGTCCGCGACGGTGACCGCATCCGTCTCGACGTCGCGCACGCGACGCTCGACCTCCTCGTCGACGACGCCGAGATGGAGCGCCGGCGCGCCGAGGGCGTCACCCACCCGGAGCCGAAGTACACCCGGGGCGTCCTCGCGAAGTACCGCAAGCTCGTCCGCAGCGCGAGCACGGGCGCCGTGTGTGACTGAGCCGCGGGGGGAGGGGCCCGCACTCGAGCTCGAGGGCCTCGTCAAGGAGTTCCGGGGGAGGCGCGTGGTCCACGGGCTCTCGCTCGCGGTCCCGCGCGGGTGCCTCTACGGCCTCGTCGGGCCGAACGGCGCCGGCAAGACGACGACCCTGTCGATGGCCACCGGCTTGCTCCGCCCGGACGGCGGCACCGCGCGGGTGCTCGGCCACGACGTCTGGGCCGACCCGCCGGCGGCCAAGGCGGTCATGGGGGTCTCCCCGGACGGCCTGCGGCTCTTCGAGCAGCTCGGCGGCCGCGAGCTGCTGCACTACGTCGCCGACCTGCGCCGGATGCCGCCCGAGGTGAGCCGGCCGCGCGCCGAGGAGCTGCTCGGCGTCCTCGACCTCACCGCCGACGCGGAGACCGTCGTCGCCGACTACAGCGCCGGGATGGTCAAGAAGATCAGCCTCGCCGCGGCCCTCATCCACGCGCCGCGGCTGCTCGTCCTCGACGAGCCCTTCGAGGCCGTCGACCCCGTCTCGGGCCAGGCCATCCGCACCATCCTGCGGCGGTACGTCGCCACCGGCGGCACGGTCGTCATGTCGAGCCACGTGATGGAGCTCGTCGAGGGCCTGTGCGACCGGGTGGCCGTCGTCGTCGGTGGCCGGGTCCTCGCCGAGGACACGGTGGCGGCCCTGACGTCCGGTGGCTCGCTGCACGCCCGCTTCCTCGAGCTCGTCGGGGCGCACGAGGTCTCCGAGGACGGCCTGACGTGGCTCGGCGGCTGAGCCGGCGATGACGCTGCTCGTCGTCCGCCTTCGGCTGCGGATGTGGCGAACCGCCATGTCGCGCAGCTCGATCCACCTCGTCTCCTCGATCGTCGGCGGGCTCGCCGCGCTCGGCGTCGTCCTCGTCCTCGGACCCTCGATCGCGCTCCTCGCGGCCCGGCCGCTGCGGCTCGTCGCGCTGACCGTGCCGCTCTTCGCCACCGTCACGCTGCTCTGGGTCGTGCTCAGCCTCGTCGCGACCGGCGTCGACAACGTCCTCGACCCCGCGCGCTTCACGGTGCTGCCGCTGCGTGCCCGCGAGCTCGCGCGTGGGCTGCTCGCCGCCACGCTCACGGGCATCCCGGCCCTCATGCTCTCGGTGCTCGCGCTGGCCCAGGTGGTCGCGTGGGCCGGGCACCCCACCGCCCTGCCGGCCGCGCTCGTCGCGGCGGTGCTCGGCACGCTGACCGCGGTCCTCGGCTCCCGGGCGGTGACGAGCGCGCTGGCCCGGGTCATGACCACCCGCGGCGGGCGGGTCCTCGGCGCCGTCGTCGTCTCGCTCGTCACGCTCCTGCCGCTCGTCCTCAACCTCGTCCTGACCACCGGCGCCGTCGGCCTCGACCTCGGCGGCTTCGACGCGTCGCGCTCGGCCCGGGTCGCCTCCTGGACCCCGGTCGGCTGGGCGTGGGGGCTGCCCTTCGACGTCGCGACCGGGCGGTGGGGGACGGCCCTGGTCCACCTCGTCCTCGCGCTGGCCCTCCTCGTCGTCCTGTGGCGGGTGTGGGTCGCCCAGCTCGAGCGGGTGCTCACCTCGCCGATGACGACCGGCGGTGGGCAGCGGATCGGCCGCGGCCGGCTCCTGCCGCGGCTCCTCGGGCGCTCGCCGGTGGCCGCCGTCGCCGCCCGGCGGGTCCGCGCCTGGTACCGCGACAGCCGGCTCGTGAGCATCGCCCTGCGCACCGCGGTGCTGCCGGTCTTCTTCGTCGTCCAGTCGGTGCTCACCCACAGCGGGGCGCTGGCCGGTACGGGGGTGGTCACGCTGGCGGTCTTCGCGGGGCTCACCCTGATGAACGACCTCGCCTTCGACGGCCCGGCGTGGTGGATGCACGTGAGCACCGGCCTGCGGGGGTGGGAGGACCGGCTCGGGCGCGCGGTCGCCTCGGCGGTCGTCTTCGGACCGGTCCTCGTGCTCACCTTCGTCGTCGCCGTGGCCATCGGTGCCATCACCTCGGTCGTTCCCTGGCTCAGCGTCGTCGTCGCCGCGTTCCTCGCCAGCCTGGGCCTGGCGGTCGGGGTCGGCGCCGTCCTGCCGGGCACCGCGCCGCGGACCGGCGGCAACCCGTTCGCGGCGTCCTCCGGCGGGGCGGCCCAGGGCTGCGTCACCGCCACCGTGTCGTTCGTCGGACCCCTGGTGCTCGTCCTCCCGGTCGGCCTCGCCGCGGTGCTGACGGCCGGGAGCCCGTGGCGGTGGGTGGTCCTCGCGGTGAGCGCGGTCTACGGTGCCGCGCTCCTCGCGGCCGGTGTGGTCCTCGGTGGCCGGCGCCTCGACCGGACCGAGCCCGAGATGCTCGGCCGGCTCGCCCAGGGGGCGGAAGCGAACGAAG
>JACXUW010000178.1 GCA_014763705.1 Micrococcales bacterium
GTCCACGACCGCGTCGCGGGTGGTCTTCGCGTGCGAGGTGCCGACGGCCACGGCCAGCGAGTCGACCCCGGTGGCGGCGACGAAGGCCGCGGCCTCGGCCGGGTCGGTGCGCACGCCGGGCGCGTGGACGCCGTCCTTGCCGCCCACCTCGCCGAGTTCCGCCTCGACCCGCACCCCGCGGGCGTGGCAGTGCTCGACGACCGCGCGGGTCGTGGCGACGTTGTCCTCCCACGGCATCCGCGAGCCGTCGTACATCACGCTGTCCGCGCCGAGGGCCACGGCCTCGTGGACGAGGTCGACGTCCTCGGCGTGGTCGAGGTGGACGACGACGGGGACGCTCGCCCCGCGGGCCAGGGCGAGGCTCGCCCGCAGCACCGGCTCGAGGCCGCCGTGGAACGTGGCGGTGTTCTGGCTCACCTGGAGGACAACCGGCAGGGCGGCCGCCTCCGCCCCCCGGACGATGCCCTCCGCGTGCTCGAGGAGGACGACGTTGAACGCGCCGATGCCGTGCCCGGCGGCGCGGGCGTCGGCGACCGGGTCGCGGCCGGTCATCCGAGGACGACCGAGCGGGTGAGCGAGCGCGGGTGGTCCGGATCGAGGCCACGGACCTCGGCGAGCGCGACGGCGAACCGCTGGGCGACGACGAGGGCGGCCATGGGGTCGAGCTGGTGGTGGACGAAACGGGCTCCGGTGGAAGCGACCTCGTCGGCGAGGCCGTCGGGCACCGCACCGAACGCCCACACCAGCCGGCCGGGCTGGGCGATGGCCACCGGGCCGTGCCGGTAGTCCATCGCCGGGTAGGCCTCGGCCCAGAACTGGGCGGCCTCGCGGGTCTTCAGGGCCGCCTCGGACGCGAGCCCCACGGTCCAGCCGCGCCCGAGGAAGGTGCACTGGTCGACCTCGAGGAGGTCCTCCACCGGCAGCTCGAGCGCGGCGCGGCAGTCGGCGACCAGTGGCTCGACGTCCTCGCCGAGGTGCGCGCGCAGCAGGGCCAGGGTGGTCGTCGCGAAGCGGGTCTGGACCACCGACTGCTCGTCGGCGAAGGGGAGCCCGACGACGGTCGAGGCGGCCGCGGCGGCCGGCGAGTCCTCGACCGCGGTGACGAGCGTGGAGGGGGTGCCGTCGAGCGCGGCCAGCAGGTCGACGACCTCCGTCGTCGTGCCGGAGCGCGAGATCGCGAGCACCCGGTCGTAGCGTCGGCCGGCCGGGAACTCGCTGCCGGCGAAGGCGTCGGTCTCCCCGGCACCGGAGGCCTCGCGCAGCGCGGCGTAGGCCATCGCCACGAACCAGCTGGTGCCGCAGCCGACGACGGCCACGCGCTCCCCCGGGCGCGGGAGCCGGTGGGCGACGGCCGGCGCGAGGGCGGCCGCCTCCCGCCACGTGTCCGGCTGGGAGGCGATCTCGGCGGCGACGTGCGTGGCGGGCATCGGGGGTCCTTGTCGTGACGCGGCGTGGGCGAGCGGTTGTGCGCGAACCTCAGCGTATTCGATCAGACTCGCGCACCGCGCGGGCAGTCGAGACCCGGCCTACGAGCGCTTGCGGAGGGCCGACTCCTTGTGCGCCGCGGTCGCTCCGGTCTTCTCCGACTCGACGAGGTAGTAGGGGTCGTCGTCGGTGGGTCGGAAGGTCTGCCCGTCGTGCTGGAACTCGCGGGTGCGCTTGGCCGTGACCGTCCCGTGCGTCGTGCCCTGCGAGGTGTTCCAGCTCACCGAGTCGCCCGTGCGGTAGGCCATCTCGTCGTCTCCGTCCGTGGTCCGCGGGTCGTGCGTCCCCCGACCGTAGCGAGCCGTCGGCGCCCGCCGACCGCCGTTGACCTGCGACGTCGCATCTTCGACAGGACCGGTCGAGCGCCCCGGCCTGGGGTGCGCACCGAGGCTTCGCCGACCGTTCACCGATGGGTCGGTCGCTCCGGTGGCCGGGGCCACGGGCCGGTGTTAGGTTCGCCGCGCCACGGGCCGAGGCGTCGCTGACAGGCCGGTTCCCCCCGTGTCCTGACCCAGGAGGATGCATGTTCCGAGTGCCGTTGCGACGGCTCGTCACGGGAGTCGCCGCCGGCGCTCTCGTGGCGGCCGTGCCCGTCGTCCTGACGCCGTCCGCGGCGTCCGCCGACCCCGCCCCCGACCTCTTCTTCTCCGAGTACGTCGAGGGCTCGGGCAACAACAAGGCGGTCGAGGTCTACAACGGCACCGGTGCCGCGGTCGACCTCACCGCGGGCGGCTACGTCATCGACGTGTACGCGAACGGCGGGACCACGGCGCGGTCCATCCCCCTCACCGGGACGGTGGCCCCCGAGGACGTGACGGTCGTGGCCAACGGCTCGGCCGGCGCCGCCGTCCTCGCGGTGGCCGACATCACCTCCGGCAACGCGAGCTGGAACGGCAACGACGCCGTCGTCCTGCGCAAGGGCACGACGGTCCTCGACGTCATCGGTCAGGTCGGCAACGACCCCGGCACCGAGTGGGGCACCGGCCTCACGAGCACGGCCGACAACACCCTGCGCCGCAAGGACACGATCTGCGCGGGTGACCCGAACGGCGCCGACGCCTTCGACCCCTCGGTGGAGTGGAACGGCTTCGCCCAGGACACCTTCGCCGGCCTCGGCTCGCACACCGCCGGCTGCGGTGGCACCGCCACCGACACGGCCCCCGAGGTCACGTCGACCACCCCGACCGAGGGCGGCAGCGTCACGTCGCGCCAGCGCATCGGCGTCACCTTCTCCGAACCGGTCACGCCCGACGCGGGCGCGCTGAGCCTCTCCTGCAGCGAGTCCGGCGCCGTCGCGGTCACCACCGCCGGTGGGCCGACCTCCTTCACCGGGACCCCGGCCTCGGCGCTCGCAAACGGCGAGTCCTGCACGATGACCGTGGCCGCGGCCGCCGTCCACGACGTCGACCCGATCGACCCGCCGGACTCCCCGGCCGCCGACACGACCGTGCACTTCTCGGTCGCGAGCCAGTGCGGCCAGACCTTCACGCCGACCTACGACATCCAGGGCAGCGGCTCCTCGGCCGCCATCACCGGTGACGTCGCCACGCAGGGCGTCGTCGTCGCCGACTACGAGGGCCCGCAGCCGGCGCTGCGCGGCTTCTACCTCCAGGACCCGACCGGTGACGGCGACCCGGCCACCTCGGACGCCCTCTTCGTCTTCGACGGCGGCGCGGACGACGTCTCCGTCGGTGACCTCGTGCGGGTCACCGGCACCGCCGGCGACTACCAGGACCAGACCCAGGTCACGGCGACGAGCACCGAGGTGTGCGGCACCGGCTCGGTGACGCCGACGCCGGTCGCCCTGCCGATGGCCAGCCCGGACGCCTTCGAGCGCTACGAGGGGATGCTCGTGACGTTCCCGCAGCAGCTGACCGTCACCGAGCACTACCTCCTCGGCCGCTTCGGCCAGGTCACCCTCTCGTCCGGCGGCCGCCTCCAGCAGCCGACGAACGTCGTCGAGCCCGGTGCCGCGGCCAACGCCCTCCAGGCGCAGAACGACCTCAACCAGATCCTCCTCGACGACACCTCGCAGGCGCAGAACCCCGACCCCATCATCTGGGGCCGCGGTGGGCACCCGCTGACCGCCGAGAACACCCTCCGCGGAGGCGACACGACGACCGGCGCGACCGGCGTCCTGACGTACACCTGGGGCGGCAACTCGGCCAGCCCCAACGCCTACCGGCTGCGTCCGGTGACCGCCGACGGCGCCGGCATCGAGTTCACCGCCGCCAACCCGCGCCCCACCGGGCCGCCGGACGTCGGTGGTGACGTCCAGGTGGTCGGGATGAACCTGCTCAACTACTTCAACACCCTCGACACCGCACCGAACGCGTGCCGTGGTGGCGTCTCCGGCCCGGCCGTCGACTGCCGCGGTGCCGAGACCCAGGCCGAGCTCGACCGGCAGACGGCCAAGACCGTCGCGGCGATGAAGCTCATGGATGCGGACGTCTACGGCGTCAACGAGATCGAGAACGACGGCTACGGCCCGGACAGCGCCATCTCGACGCTCGTCGACGCCCTCAACGCCGCGGTCGGCGCGGGCACCTACGCCTTCGTCGACGTCGACGCGAACACCGGCCAGACCGACGCCATGGGCGACGACGCCATCAAGGTGGGCCTCGTCTACAAGCCCGCGGTGGTCACCCCGGTCGGGGCGACGGCGGCGCTGAACACCCCGGAGTTCGTCACCGGCGGCGACCCCGACCCGCGCAACCGGCCCTCCCTCGCCCAGGCGTGGAAGGTCAACGCGACCGGCGGCGTCTTCGTCACCGACGTCAACCACCTGAAGTCGAAGGGCTCGGCCTGCTCGGCTCCGGACACCGGTGACGGACAGGGCAACTGCGCCGTCGTCCGCACCAACGCGGTGAAGACGCTGATGTCGTGGCTCGACTCCGACCCGACCGGCACCGGCGACACCGACGTCCTGCTCATCGGCGACTACA
The DNA here is from genome assembly GCA_014763705.1 of Micrococcales bacterium. Lineage (GTDB taxonomy): Bacteria > Actinomycetota > Actinomycetes > Actinomycetales > Dermatophilaceae > Phycicoccus. The sequence goes on from JACXUW010000178.1 coordinate 4,431, forward strand.
ACTCCTACGCCAAGGAGACGCCGATCCGGACGCTCGAGGGGGGCGGCTTCACCAACCTCGTCGAGAAGTACCAGGGCGAGGACGCCTACTCGTACGTCTTCGACGGCCAGTGGGGCTACCTCGACCAGGCGCTCGGCTCGGCGTCGCTCGTCGGTCAGGTCACCGGTGTCGGTGACGTCCACATCAACTCCGACGAGCCGTCGGTGCTGGACTACAACACCAACTTCAAGTCGCCGGCGCAGGTGTCGTCGCTCTACGCGCCGGACGCCTACCGGGTCTCCGACCACGACCCGGTGATGGTGGGGCTGAGCCCCCGCGGCCCGCTCGGCGTCTCGGCCTCGTTCGCCGACGGTTCGGTCTCCTGTGGCCGCGACAACGCGTCGCTGAAGGTCTCGGTGGCCAACCCCGACGCCGCGACCGCCGTGACGGTCGACTGGGGCGACGGCACGACGACGACCCGCGAGAACGTCTCCGGTGACGTGACGCTCGGCCACACCTACCGCACGGCCGGTCGGCACACGGCGACGGTGACGGTCACCGACTCGACCGGTGCCACGGCGAGCTCGACCGCCGAGGTGGTGGTCGAGTACCGGCTCGACGTCGTCCCCTCGGGGTCGCGGACGCTCACCCTGCCGCGCGGCATCACCATCCCCGTCGTCGCCCTCGTGCGCGACTGCGACGGATGGCCGCCGCACGGCGTCACCGCCCCCGTGGTCACCCTGACCGGCCCGGGCGGTGAGGCCTACCGCGGCACGCTCCGTGCGGTCGGACCGCTGTGGCTCGGGGCCGTCCCGACCCGCGGGCTGGCCCGCGGCGAGTACACGCTGACGGTGACCCTGCCCTCGACCGGGCAGTCCGAGCAGGGGACCATCCGCCTGCGCTGAGCCTGACCCGCTCGGTCCCGGACGACCGACGAGAACATGCCGTGCAGCCCTCGGGCTGCACGGCATGTTCTCGTCTCTCGACTGCTGGGGTCAGCGCGAGCGTCGGCCGCCCGAGCGCTCCGAGAACGCCGCGGCACCGCCGCCCGAGCCGCTCCGTCCGGAGCCCGAACTGCCGCGTCCGGAGCCCGAGCCACTGCGGGAACCTCCCGGCGAGCCGGCGGAGCGGCTGCGCCCGCCGCGCGGGCCACCGCCGCTGCCGCGCGTCCCGCCCGACCGCCCGGTGTCGGAGGAGCGCGAACCGCCGGCCGACGAGCGAGAGCCCCCACCGGACGAGCGACCGCCACCGGACGAGCGCCCCCCGGAGGAGCGAGAGCCCTCACCGGAGGAGCGACCGCCACCGGAGGAGGACCGGCCCCCGCCACGGCCGCGGCGCCCGGAGCCGTCGCCGGCCCGGGCCGGGCCGGGCGCGCCGCCCGCCGGGGCGGCCGCCACGAGACCGCCGTCGAAGGACCGCTCCCCGGGGGCGAGCTCGGCGAGGACGGGATGGCTCGAGTGGGCGCGGGTGGTCGTCGGCCGCACCCCGGCCCGGCGCGTCAGCTCGCGGACGTCACGCACCTGCTCGTCGGTCATCAGCGTGATGACGACGCCGGACGCGCCGGCGCGCGCGGTGCGCCCCGAGCGGTGGAGGTAGGCCTTGTGCTCGACCGGGGGGTCGGCGTGCACGACGAGCCCGACGTCGTCGACGTGGATGCCGCGCGCGGCGATGTCGGTGGCGACGAGCGTGGTCGCCGTCCCGTCGTGGAACGCCGCCATGGTGCGGGTCCGCTGGCCCTGGCTGAGGTTGCCGTGCAGCTCGACCGCGGAGACCCCCGCGGCGTTGAGCTGCCGGGTCAGGCGCTTGGCCCGGTGCTTGGTCCGGGTGAAGACGACCGTCCGGCCCGGCGCGGCGGCGAGGTCGACGAGCACGGGCAGGTGCTCGGAGGCGTCGACGTGCAGCACGTGGTGCGCCATGTCCGCGACCGGCGACTGTGCCGAGTCGGCCTCGTGGGTCACCGGGTCGTGGAGGTAGCGGGTCGCGAGCACCCCGATGCCGGCGTCGAGCGTCGCCGAGAAGAGCATCCGCTGTCCCCGGCGCGGGGTGGCGTCGAGGAGCCGGCGCACCTGCGGGAGGAAGCCGAGCTCGGCCATGTGGTCCGCCTCGTCGACGACGGTCACCTCGACGGCGTCGAGCGAGACGTGCCCCTGGCCGATGAGGTCCTCGAGGCGGCCCGGGCACGCGACGACGACGTCGACGCCGCGCCGGAGGGCGGAGACCTGGGGGCCCTGGCCGACTCCGCCGAACACCGTGCGGGAGGTCAGCCCGAGCGCGGCCGCGAGCGGGGCCATCGCGGTGTCGATCTGGGTCGCGAGCTCACGGGTCGGGGCGAGGACGAGCGCGCGGGGGCGCCGAGGCGTCCGCGGCCGCCCGGCCTCGGACAGCCGGGTCAGCAGCGGCAGGAGGAAGGCGATCGTCTTGCCGGAGCCGGTGCGCC
>JACXUW010000639.1 GCA_014763705.1 Micrococcales bacterium
GTAGGGGTCGCTCATCCGGCCGTCGGCGAGCGGGCCCGGTCGCACCGGACGCGGAGGGTGTGGTGTGGGCTCGCTCATCGCGGCTCCACGAGCAGGTCGACCCCCTCGGCCCCGACGACGACCCCCTCGAGGAAGGTGCCGACCGCGGGGGGCACGGCCTGCGGGCCGAGCCGGACGTGGCAGACGCCGTCGACGTCGGGCCCCTGGTGGTCGGCCCGCCCGACGACCAGGCCGGGCTCGTCGTCGTCGTGCTCCTCGACGAGGACGGTGACCGCCTCGCCGACCCGCTCGAGCGCGCGCTGGGCGGTCAGCTCCTCGACGAGGGCCGAGACCCGCTCCACCCGCTCGGCGACGACCTGCTCCGGCAGGTGGCCGTCGAGCCGCTCGCCCTCGGTGCCGTCCTCGTCGGAGTAGCCGAAGACGCCGACGACGTCGAGGCGCGCCTCGGTGAGGAACCGCTCGAGCTCGGCGACGTCGGCCTCGGTCTCGCCGGGGAAGCCGACGATGACGTTGCTGCGCGCCCCGGCGAGGGGCTGGCGCTCACGCACCCCGGCGAGCAGGCCGAGGAAGGCGTCGGTGCCGCCGAAGCGGCGCATCCGCCGCAGCAGCGGAGTGGACGCGTGCTGGAAGGAGAGGTCGTACCACGGCGAGACCCCGGGCGTGGCGGCCATCGTCTCGAGCAGCCCGGGGCGCACCTCGGCCGGCTGCAGGTAGGACACCCGCACCCGCTCGACGCCGTCGACGCCGGCCAGCTCGGGCAGGAGGGACTCCAGCAGCGTGAGGTCGCCGAGGTCCTTGCCGTAGGAGGTCGAGTTCTCGCTGACGAGGAACAGCTCGCGCACGCCTTGGCCGGCGAGCCAGCGCGCCTCGGCGACGACGTCGGTGGGCCGGCGCGAGACGAACGAGCCCCGGAACATCGGGATGGCGCAGAAGGCACACCGCCGGTCGCAGCCGCTCGCGATCTTCAGGGGCGCCCACGGGGCGGAGCCGAGTCGGCTGCGCACGACGCCGGCGTCGTGGCCGGGCAGCGCGACGGCGTCCGAGGCCGCCGCGCGGTCGACCGGCGACAGCGGCAGGAGCCGTCGCCGGTCGGTGGGCACGTGTGCCTCCGGCCGCGCCCCGCCGAGGATGGCCCGCAGGTGCGAGGACATGTCGGCGTAGGAGTCGAAGCCGAGGACGGCGTCGGCGTCCGGGAGCTCCTCGGCGAGGGTGCGCCCGTACCGCTCGGCGAGGCAGCCGACGGCGACGACCGCCCGCGTGCGGCCGGTCTCCTTGAGGTCGGCGGCCTCGAGGAGGGTGTCGATCGAGTCCTTCTTCGCCTGCTCGACGAAGCCGCAGGTGTTGACCA
>JACXUW010000179.1 GCA_014763705.1 Micrococcales bacterium
GTCAGGGGGCGGGGCGGGTGCCTGACCCGTGGCAGTTCATGATGCGAGAGCTGCCCGACGTCGTGCTGGTGCGCGCAAGGATCGCCGAGCCGGGCCGCTACTACCACCGCCAGCGGGCGATCGTCCTGCGACGCGGGCTCCTGCTCGAGGAGGAGCGCCGCTACCTCTGGCACGAGCTCGTTCACGCCCTGCGCGGGGACGAACAGTGCGACGCGTGGGCCAACTGGAAGATGGAGCTCTCCGTCGAGCGAGAGGCCGCGCGCCGCGCGATGCCGGTGGAGGTGCTCGAAGACGCGATCGCTGCCTCGGTGAACTGGTACGACTTCGTGGGGCGCACGAAGGTGCCCGAGGAGTGGGTGCGGTTCCGTATCGAGACCGCGCACCCGGCTGAGAAGGGCGCGGTCGAGGCGGCTCGGCGATGGCAGGAGTCAGCATGAGGAGGACGGGATGAGCGACACACCGCCCGGCGCGGACTGGCGCGATGTGCCCTGGCACAAGCGCAACAAGGCACAGCGTCAGGCCCGGTTCGAGGAGGCCGAGGCCGGGCGCCGGGCCAAGCACGGCGCTCAGCGGGAGCGGGCACATGCCACGGCCGCTGCTCGCCGTAGTGAGATCGGCGAGCGCCGCAGCCAGCGGGCCCAGGAGGCGCGGGCGCAGCGGGTGAGGCGGATCGAGGAGATCAAGGCGCGGAGGTTGGAGCGCCGGGAGGAGATCCGCCAGCGCCACGCAACCACAATCGCGAAGACCGCGCAGGCTCACGTTGAGGCCGAGCCGTCGGCGCCGCCTGCCTCACGGCAGCCGCGCAGGATCATGCCCAGGGGCGCGAAGTTTCTGTTCGACTACGTGTACTGGGCATCGACCCTCGAGCTGATCCTTGTGCTCGCCCCGATCATCCTTGGAGTCCTGGCCCTCCTCGGGGTCGTGGCGTTGGCCACCTACTTGGTGGTCACATGAAGGGGAGGTCGAGGCCGACATGAGCGGTCGCGAGCGCGGCTGGGGCCCTTGGACGGTCACCAAGCTCGATGCGCTGAGCAAGTACCTGTCGGGGTTCACCACGGCGAGTAAGAATCGGTCGCCGGTCACGCTCTACCTCGACTTGTTCGCCGGCGGCTTCGAGAGCCACGAGCGCGGGACGGGCCGGCCTATCGAAGGCAGCCCCCAACGGGCGCTGGCCGTCAAGCCGGAGCTGTCGAAGTTGGTGTTCTGCGAGCTCAACGAGGAGCGCGCCGACGCACTTGAGGCGGAGGTGAAGCTGGCGTTTCCCGGCCGGGACGTGAAGGTCCTGCCGGGCGACTGCAACGAATCGATCCCCCGCTATCTCGCGGAGCTGGTTAGTCGGGAGGAGGCTTGGCGATGGAGGCCCGCGTTCGCCTTCATTGACCAGTTCAGCGCGGAGATCCACTGGACCACGATTCAACGACTCGCAGGGCTCCGAAGCGAGAGTAAGTACAAGACCGAGCTGTGGCTCTACTTCGGTGAGTCGTTTCTCGTTCGGGGCCTTGGGCTCACGGACCAGGCGGACCAACTGAAGTACATGCAGCGCATCGACCGGATGTACGGCAACCGCGCATGGCGCGAGATTCACGAGGGCTGGAAGAACCGCCTGCTCACCGGCGCCCAGAGGAAGAGCGAGCTCGTCAACCTCATGCGCTGGCAGCTAGAGCAAGAGCTCGGCTACAGGTACACGCTGCCGCTGCAGGTCGTCCGGGACGATGGGAACCCGCTCTACACGATGATCTTCGCCACCGACAACGAAACCGGGGACACGATCATGCGGAGCGTCCTCACGGGGGCTGCGGCGCAGATGGACGAGCGCAGCCGCGGTTACAAGCTCCGCGCGCAGCTCGCGAAGAAGGAGGCGCAGGGCGTCGTCGGGTTCGAGGCACTTGATGAGCAGCTCACCAGCGCCCACGTGAAGGACCCAGGCAAGAAGTTGCTCACGCTCGCTCCACCAGCCCAGCCATGGACCTACCCGACTGACTAGGCGATGCGGCGAGGCATCTGGTCCCAGGTGCGACCCTCGAGATCGCGGCCCAGGGTCTTCGGGGTCCGGCCGCCCCACTGCTTGAAGAAGAACGGCACCTTGGCCGAGACGCACGCATCGCGGATGCTCACTGCCCAATCAAGGTGCATCGGGCGGTAGTTGGGGCCGGACTCGCCTCCGGCGATGACCCACCCGATCCCGGTGAGGTCGATCCCGTCGAGCGGTCCCAGGAGCGGCTCGCACGAGAGGAAGCGAACCGCGGCCGGCACCTGACGAAGCTCATCGATCCGACCGAAGTACTGCGAGGTCTCGACGGAGACGCCGAGCCACATGTTGTCCGGCCAGTCGAGCTGGTCGGCGAGCCGACGGGCGCGGATGGCCCGCTTGGTGAGGACCTGGTAGGTGTGCTGTGGAGTGTCGCGCATCACGTCGAAGACGTCGCGGATGAAGGACACGGGCACTCGGGCGTGGAAGAGGTCGCTCATCGAGTTCACGAAGACGACCCTGGGCGATCGCCACTTCGTCGGCTGGTCGAGGGCCGAATGGTGCACCGAAACACCGAAACCCGGGCCGGAGGTGCGCGGGTCGCCGTCGGTCTGGTACTTCGGCGCCCCCATGGCCTTCAAGCGCTTCGCGAGAGTCAAGGCGTAGCAGTTGTCGCAGCCCTCGGAGATCCGGTCGCAGCCGGTGACGGGGTTCCACGTCGCCTCTGTCCACTCGATGCTCGACCTGTCCGACATCCCGATTCCCTCCGCCACGTTCCTCGAACATACGTCCAGCCGCCGACACCCAGTGTCGCACCCATCATCTACGGTGGCCAGTGTGCAGGGGAGCGGGGGCAGTCTGTCGGACGTCGAGAAGCGCGTCTTGGCGTTCGAGCGGGAGTGGGCCAACGTGCCCATGCTCGCGACGAGCGGAGCGCCCGTCGCCGCGTGGCAGACCCAGGGCTACAAGTCCGTGGCGATCCGAGAGCAGTTCGGCCTCACCGAGATCCGCTACCTGCAGATCCTGAACGGTCTCCTCGTCAAGCCTGAGGCCCTCGCGGAGGACCCGACGACGGTGCGGCGGCTGCTGCGCCTGCGTGAGCGCTACAAGCGGGCGGGGTCACGCCGAGACGTCTGAGCGCGTCGGCGTGGCCGACATGCGCTCGAGTGCGGCGACCGCGGACGCCTGGGCGTCCGGGACCAGGTGCGAGTAGACCCGGTCGGTGGTCGCCGTCGACTCGTGGCCAAGGCGCCTCGAGACGACCATCATCGGCACGCCGGCGCCAAGGAGCCACGAGGCGTTGCAGTGGCGCAGGTCATGGGGTGTCGGCCGCTCGCCCAGGACCGGGGACCCGTCTGTGCCGACGAGGGCGAGCGCGCGGGCGACCGCCGGCGCCCACGCCTGTTGGTACCAGGTCGAGTACCGGACGGCGCGGCCTGCTCGGACGGTGAAGAGGGGCTCGTCGGCGCTGCGGCCGACCAAGAGCGGCCGTAGGACGCCGAGGAGGCTCGGGCCGATGTCCACGTACCGGCGCGAGCGCCGCGACTTCGGTGGGCCGAGGACGAGCTGGTTGTGGGCGTCGCGCTGGTAGGCCTTGACGATGCGGATGCGTGCCCGGTGGACGTCGACGTCGCCGACAGTGAGGGCGGCGAGCTCGCCCCATCGCATGCCGGTGTCGGCGAGCGTCTCGACGAGGGGCCGCCAGCGCTCCGGGAAGCAGCCCAGGAGCGCCGTGTACTGGTCGCGGGTGAGGATGACCATGTCCTCGCGCTCGTGCTCGTCATGGCGGGGGAGGCGGATGCCGGCGCACGGGTTCGTCGGGGCCCAGCCGCGGCGGACGGCGGTGTTCATGATCGCGGCCAGGAGGCCGTGCTGGTTGGCGATCGTCTTCGACGCGAGGCCTTGGTCCTGCCAGCGTTGGATGAGCCGGACGACCGTGTCCCTGTCGATCGCCGAGACCGGGAGGCCGTCGAGGTCGGAGAGGTGGGTGCGCGCGTCGCGTCGGTAGTCGGCGATGGTTCGGGGTCGGACGCCGCTCAGCTGCTCGAGGTGGGCGCGGACGGTGTCGGCGAAGGTCACGGCGGCCGGCTGCTCGACGACCTCGCGGGGCAGGTAGCCGTGGGCGTCGATGACGTCGACGAGGCGGCGGGCGTAGGTCTCGGAGGCTGTGGTGACGGTGCGCTGCCGGCCGTCCTGGCGCCAGCGCACGTTGTAGCGCGGCTCGCCGGTCTTGGTCTCGCGGACCCGGATCGTCGCTGCCATGCAGAGGATCCTGCCGTGGGCAACCGACATCGGGAAGCGGCTGCTGTGGCCACGGGTGTGGCCACGAACAAAACGAAGAACCGCCCCTGACCGGCGTTGCAGCAGGTCAGGGGCGGTTCGGGGCGGAGCGGAGGATGCGGGATTTGAACCCGCGAGGGGTTTCATCCCCAACACGATTTCCAATCGTGCGCACTAGGCCACTATGCGAATCCTCCGCGGAGGAGGCTACCCGAGGGCGGTCGTCGACCCGAAATCGGCGCCGCCGCTGCGAGGTCCCGCACGGCCCGTCGACAGGCACGTCCGGTGGTGCCATCATCCGGTCATGGACGAGGGGGAGCACGGCGCCGTCGGCGAGGTGACCCGGCCGGCCGTCGGCGCCTGGACGCCGCCGGCCGACGGCACGCCCCGGCCGCACCGCCGCAGCGACCAGGTGTTCGGGGCCGTCCTGCTCGCCCTCTGGCTCACCTGGCTCGTGCTCACCGTCGTCACCCAGACCCGCCTCGTCGACGAGCCGCGGCTGCGGGCCGACCTGGCCGCCGGCCGCGTCGCCGCGTGGCAGCTCGCCGACCTCGTGCCGCCCGAGGGCACCGTCGTCGGGTGGTCCGAGGGCGTCACCGTCGTGCCCCGGGCCGCCGGGGACGACGGCGCGGACGCCGACCCGGGGATCGGTGGGGGCAACCCCGTCGTCGCCTACCGGGTCGACGGCTGGTTCGCGCCGGTCCGGGTCCTCGACCCCAACGGCCTCGACAACGGCACCGGCGGGGCCGACGCGACCCTCCGGGCGGCCGGCGTCCCGCAGGTCTCCACGATGGCGCGCTGGTCGCCCACCCTCGACGGCCGGGACCAGTGGCCGCTGTGGACCGCCGCGCCCCTGGTCCTCATGACCCTCGGCGCGATCGTCGTCGGTCCGGCCCCGACCCGGGGGACCCGCTGGTTCTGGATCTGGCAGCTCTTCGTCACCCTCGGCCTCGGGGTCGTCGCGTACGCCGTCCTCGAGCAGATCCGCCCCGTCCCACCACCCGGCGCTCCCGGTGCCCGGCGGCGACGTCGGGGCGGCTGGAACGGTGTGCTCGTCGCCGTCGTCACGTCGATCCTCGTCGGGGCCGGGCTCACCGCCCTGGCCGCGTCGACGCACTGGCTCTGGCTCCTCTGAGGGCTCAGGCGCCGGTGGTCCCCCCGGGCGGGCCGACGACCAGGAGCACGGCCGTGGTGCCGAGGACCACTGCGGCGCCGGCCGCCGCGGCGAGCACCGGGCGGGCCAGGGCCCGGGCGAGGACGTGCTCGGCGGCGTGGCCCGGTGACTCGCCGCCGGGCGCCAGGCGCCACCGGTTGTCGAGCCGCGTGGTGCGCTCGACCCTGCGCTCGACCCAGAGCGTCGCGAACGGAGGCACCGCCGCCGCCATCGCGACGAGGGTGAGCCGCCACGACCAGCGCTGGTCGACGGCGACGAGCGCCGTGACGAGCAGGTAGCCGAGGAAGACCACCCCGTGGACCAGGCCGAAGACCGCGACGCCGAGCTCGGTGGTGCGCGTCAGGTACTTCAGCGCCATCCCGACGAGCAGGAGGGTCCACGTCACCGCCTCGACGCGGGCGAGGGCGGGGAACAGCGTGGCGGGGGTCATCAGGGCCTTCCGGAGGATGTCGGGCCTCCATCCTCGGTGACGCCCCCGACACCGGCGACCCGGGGTCGCCGATGGTGACGACCCGGGGGCCGCGGGCCCACCCGTCCGGGGGTGGACCCGCGACCCGGTCGGTCAGCGACCCACCCGGTGGGGGCCGCCCTTCCAGTGCGCCTTGCCACCGGTGATCTGCACGATCGTCCCGGGCGCCGGCGGGTCCTCGTTGCCGAGGGTGCCGGCCCACAGGTCGCCGTGGCCGCCGGTCTCGACGGCGACGACCCCCGGCAGGTCGAGGTACGGGCTGACCTTCCCGTGCCGGACCACCGAGATGCGGCCGCCGAACAGCTCGGCGACGTAGATCTCGCCGTGCGACCCGAGCGCGAGGTTGGTCGCGCCGAGGAACCCGCCCGCGATCCTGCACACCCGCCCGGTCCGAGGGTCGACCCGCCAGAGCGCTCCGCGCGCGCCGAGCACCGGCGACTCGGGGCCGCCGGGCAGGGTCGTCACGTAGAGCATCCCGTCCCGGCCGACCTCGACGTCGGTCGGGACCGACTCGAAGGCGTAGGTGACGCCGGCGACGCAGTCGGGCAGCCCGAGGGCCGCCGCCATGTCGGCGGTGATCGTCAGCGGCTGGGCCGGCAGCACGGCGAGCGTGCGGATGCGGCCCGAGTTCGACACCGCGAGGATGTCGTTCGCTCCGGCGTCGGCGACCACCCATCCGGACCTCGTCGCGGCCACGGAGTAGGCGTGCGAGTCGATGCCGCCGTCGTAGGAGACCGGGAAGCCGGCCGCCGTGAACGCGTCGACGACGCACTGGCTCGGGTTGGTCACGCCGTAGTGGATGCCCTGGTCCGGGTTGCGGGACTGCTCGTGGGCGAGGGTGTCGGCGTGGACCATCCGGCCGCGCGGGCCCTTGATGGTCAGGCCGCTCGCGCTGTTCTCGAAGGTCGCCGGGTCGGTCTCCGT
>JACXUW010000640.1 GCA_014763705.1 Micrococcales bacterium
CCTTCGTCGGGACGGCGACGACCACCTCGGGGTCGGTCGCCGTCCCGACGAAGGCCTGGACGTCCACCGGCACGAGCACCCGGGGGTCGCGGGCCAGCAGCCGGTCCCAGGTGGCGATGGTCCGCACGTCGGTGCCGGCCGTGGCGAGCGCGCTCCAGCGCTGGGTGAAGACCGCCTTCTCGAGCTGGGCCGGGTCGAGGACGGCCTCGACCCGGGCGAGGCGGGGGTCCCGGCGGCCGTCAGCCATGGTCGGCCTCCATCGTCACGAAGCGGGTCACGAGGTCGGCGTAGCTGACGGTCGGCGCGAAGATCGTCGCGATCGGGGTGTTCCTCGGCTCGCCCCACACCTGCCGGTAGGGCAGCCGGATCAGCTGGAGGGCGTACTCGGCCGAGTTCATCTGGGCCTCGGTGAGCGAGAGGCGGGCTCCGAGCGACCCGCGCAGGGCGTGGATGTCGACGACGCCCGGGGCGCCGTCGGCCCGGAACGGGACGGTGACCGGCGCGCCGCCGAGGTCGTCGAAGGTCGCCCGGTCGCGCGGCTGGACGGTGAAGCGGACGACCCCCTCCGGCGCCCCGGGGTCGCGCTCGGCCCCGAACTGCACGCCTTGGCGCGGCTCCTCGAGGTGGACGACCGTCGGGATGCCGTCGAAGAGGACGAAGAGCACCGCGGGCGCGAGCCGTTCGAGGCGCAGCAGGCGCATCCGCTCCGGCTCGTCCTCGGTGAAGCGGGCGTCGTCGGCCTTGGCCGGGTCGCTCGAGAAGGCCCGCACGTGCAGGGCGGGCCAGCCGGAGACCGCCTTCGAGCGCAGGACGAACCCGCTGACCGCCTCGACCGCCCCACCGAACCGCTCCGAGCCGGGCGGGCGGCGGACGTTGCGCTCCTCGGTGTCGAGCTCGTCGCGGACGGCGGGGTAGGCCGCGGTGAGGGCGACCCGGTCGTCGCTGTTCACCGTGCCGACCGACAACGCGCCCTGGACGAGCGCGTCGGTCCACCGGCGGTCGAGGTAGAACCACCGGATGGACTCCTCGGGCAGCAGCTCGGTGTCCGGGACGAGGTTGGCGAAGGGCACGCCCTCGAGGAGGCGCAGCCGCACCAGCCACGCGCGCAGCTCGGCGGGCAGGACCCCGTCCTCACCGTCGGTCGGTATGTCGCCCAGCGCCCCGGCCGCGGCGGCGGTCACCTCGTCGAGGTAGGCGACGGGCAGCTCGGTGAGCATCGCGGCGGCGTCGGTCCTCACGGCCGGTCCTCCTCGGTCGGGGTGCTGGAGAGGGCGGCGTCGAGCGCGTCCGGCGCGGGATCGGCGTGCGGCAGCAGGACCCCACCGCCGGGCAGACCGCCGACC
>JACXUW010000641.1 GCA_014763705.1 Micrococcales bacterium
AGGTCCTGGCCGCGGAGCATCGACATCACCTTCAGGTCGCTGTCGTCGGTGGCCAGCAGGTCGGCGACGACGTCGGCCATCCGCTCGCGCTCGGCGGCCTCGACGGCCTCCTGGCGGCGGCGGCGTGCCGAGGTCTCCGGGTCGCCGAGCCGGCGCCGCATCGCGTCGAGCAGCGGCAGGTCGGCGTCGGTCCACGCGGTCGGGTCCTCGCGCTGCAGGGCGGTGACCTCGTCCGGCGCGAGCCACGGGGCGCAGCGCCGCAGGTAGGCCGGCACCGTCCACAGGTCGCCGACGAGCTCGGCCGGGTCGAGCACCGGCCACGCCCGCTCGAGCGCCCGGGCCAGGTCGCGGTCCGCGGCGAGCGCCCGGCGGGCCGCCTGTCGCGGGTCCTCGCCGGTGCGCCCGTACGCGTCGAACTCCTCCTCGGCCAAGCCCCATCCGTCGTCGTCCTCGTCCTCCTCGCCGTCGTCGAGCTCGGCCACCACGGCGTCCGTGAGGATGCCGAGCAGCGCCTCGCGCACCTCCTCGCGGGCCTCGTTGTGCGGGGTGCCGGGCTCGACGGCGTCGAACGCCTCGGCCCAGTCGCGGGCGGTGACGCGCACGTCGACCCAGGGGGTCGCGACGACGAGCACCTCCGTCGGTGGCTCCTCGTAGAGCGCGACCGCCGGCTCGACGGCGTCGAGCATCCGGGCGTCGGCCTTGAGCCGGGCGACGAACGGGTCCGGCTCGGGACCTGCGTCCGCCCCCTCGGGCACGAGGTCGCGCAGCGTGCAGGTCGCGACGCCCTCCTCGCCGAGGCTCGGCAGCACGTCGGCGACGTACTCGAGGTAGGGCCGGTGCGGTCCGACGACGAGCACGCCGCCGCGGCCGTCGGCGAGCCGCGGGTCGGCGTGCAGGAGGTAGGCCGCGCGGTGCAGCGCGACGACCGTCTTGCCGGTCCCGGGGCCACCGTCGACGACGAGCGCGCCGTGCGAGCCGGCCCGGACGATCGCGTCCTGGTCGGCCTGGATGGTCGCGAGCACGTCGCGCATCCGGCCGGTGCGGGCCGCGCCGAGGCTCGCGACGAACGCGGACTGGTCGTCGAGCGCCGCGTGGTGCTCGAGGCCCTCGGCGGTGAACACCTCGTCCCAGTAGTCGGTGACCCGCCCGAGCGTCCAGCGGTAGCGGCGCCGGCTGGCCAGGCCGCGCGGGTCGCCATGGGTGGCGGCGAAGAACGGCTCGGCCGCGGGCGCGCGCCAGTCGACGAGCAGCTGCTCGCCGTCGGGGCCGGTCATCCCGGTCCGCCCGACGTACACGCGCCGACCGTCGGGCGTCACCATCCGGCCGAGGCACAGGT
>JACXUW010000642.1 GCA_014763705.1 Micrococcales bacterium
GTGGCCCGCCGCGCGCAGGGCGGCGGCGGTGAGGCGTCCGGTGTCGGAGCGGCTCATCGGCACGCCGGCGAGGACGCGGGCCTGGTGGGGGTGGGTGGTCACGAGGACCCACCATCCGCCGTCGAGCGCCGGGCCGAGGACCGGGCCGTCGTGCCGGTGCGCCTCGTCGGCGAGGCCGCGGAGCAGGTGTGCGTCGGCCTGCGGGGTGTCCATCCCCACCTGGACGACCGGTCCGCCGGCCAGCCGGTGGGCCTGCCGGTGCCCGTCGACGAGCCGCTCGGCGAACGACCCACCACCCTGCGGAACGACGTGCCAGTCCGCGGCCGACGAGCGGATGTCCCTCTCGCGCACCGCCTTCGTCAGGTCACCGGCCAGGGCGAGGACCCGGCGCCCCCGGGGCCACGCGCGCCCGCCGGCCTCGAGCGTGTCGAGCAGGGCGGCCGCGGCCAGGGCGGCGGCCGCCTCGTCGCCGACGACCTTCGCGAGGCGCGTCTTGGCGAGGCCGGGCACGGGGGCCTTGGCCATGACGAGGAGGCTGCCCCTCACCGTCCCGCCTCCGTCGCGAGCACCCGGGCGAAGTCACGCCCGGCGCGCATCGTGCCGCGCACCGACCCGGACACCTTCGAGCGGGTGCCCGCGGCCCGCGGGAGGTAGGTGATGTCGTGCTCGGTGATCGTCCATCCGGCGCGCTGGGCACGCACGAGGAGCTCGACGGGGTAGCCGAACCGGCGGTCCTCGACCCCGAGGTCGAGCAGGTCGCGGCGCCGGCAGACCCGGGCCGGGGCGATGTCCCGGACGGCGAGCCCGGTGCGGCGCCGCAGCCAGGCGAGGACGAGCGCGTTCCCGGCGCGCGCGTGCCACGGCCACGCGCCGCGGGCACCGGGGCGGCGGCGGCCCACGGCCATCGTGGCCCGCCCCTCGCGGACCTCGGCGAGGAGCGGCGCGAGCTCGGCAGGATCCATCGACCCGTCGCCGTCGAGGACGGCGACGTACTCGGCCGAGGCCGCCTCGACGCCGGCGTGCACGGCGGCGCCGTAGCCTGGCCGCTCCTCCTCGACGACGGTCGCGCCGAGGTCGCGGGCGACCTCGGCGGTCCCGTCCCGCGACCCGTTGTCGACGACGACGACGCGGAAGCCGGCGGGCACCCGGGCGATCACCCCGGGGAGGGCCGCCGCCTCGTCACGGCACGGGAGGACGAGGTCGCAGGTCGTGGTCACACCTCGACCCTAGGTTCCCCGGGCCGCGCGAACGCCCTTGTGCGACCTTACGATCCGCTGACGTCGAGGGCTCGGGCGCGCCGGCCGGGCGGGCGGGTGACGAGGGCAGGGCATGCTGG